>NZ_CALGVK010000137.1:0-4086 GCF_937930195.1 uncultured Empedobacter sp. | reverse complement strand
AAAAGCAAAAAGTTTTATAAAGAGTATTTGAAAGTGGAGTATTAAAAATTAATATTCATACCCAAAAGAATATGTAGTGGAAGTAAACGCTGCGTAAAATAACGCTCTGTCACAGGTGTTACTAATGTTCTTTTTATTTCTTTTGTATTGAATAAATTATTTCCTTTTACAAAAAACTTCATCTTAGAATTTTTTAATTGATAAACCAACTTCATATCCAAAAAGTTAGTATCCATTTGATTTTGTCCTCCAAAATTGTAATACTCATAATTTATATCTAATGTTATTTGCTTTGATAAATTAAAATAGACATTTGTATAGACATCAATATTATTATAATTATAAGAATTTAACTGATTTTTACTTTTATTAATAGATAATTTAGCTCCCAATTCATAATTCAAAAAACTTGTAAAACCCGATTTTACTTCCATTCCAAACACTAAACTCGAAAACTGATTACGAATTAAATTCTCATTAGCTATAGAAGTACTTTTAATTATTGAATAATTACTATTAAACTGTATTTTCGTTTTTATTGGATATATAAAATATTTATACATGAACGATGGATTGATTATTTCTATTCCATCAACTATAATCTGTTCGTTAACTGAATAATTAGAATTAAATGTAGAATTATACCCAATTGTTTTATTTTGAATTTGATACATTAAACTAAACTCAAATCCATTATTCATTCCTTTTGATTTACTATAATTGACATTAAATAGAGAACCTCCAAAAATATTATATTCAAGTATATTATTTTTACTAAATTGACGATTTCCTTTGTATATTAATTCTTGATAATAAGCATCAAAACTTGTAGGCGTTATTTGATAATTATAAGAAAAAGAGATTTTCCCAAATTTTCTTTTTTCGTAAGAAAATTCAATTTTTGGAGATACAAAAAAGTTATTTTCCTTTGATGATAAATCTTCTTTAATTAAAGTAGAAAAATAAAGAATTGGCAAACTTGATTTAAATTCAAAACTCTTCCATTTCCTTTCAATTCCAAGAATTAAATACATTTTATTTTGATCGTACTCTAAATGATTTGCACTATTATCTAATAAAAATATTTTCGAAAAACTTTCATTAAACCCTCTATAATTAGAAGTTAAATTAACACTTTGATAATCCATTCCTAAAGTGACAAAGTAATTTCCTTTTTTTGATACTTTATTGAAAAAAGATGATTTTAATCCAATGTAATTTTGTCGATTATTAATCTTTTGCTTTAAATTTAATAAATCTTGATTGTTAAAAACATCTCTAAAAATAGGATTAGTTTCTATAAAGTCGTACGGTCTATTTTGATACAAATGTTTTGCAACAATTGTAATTAATTTTACACTATCTATTTTATTTGTATAAATCAATTGTGTATCTGTAGAATTTGTTTCGTTAGATCCTTTTAAAAAAATTGAAGAATTATTAAACAAAAAATTATTCGCATTTCTTTCATTCAACAGAAAAGAACGGTTTGTAATATTTAGATTCGATTTTTTTGTCAAATCTTTATTCCACTCAATTTTAACAAAGTAATTATCAATTTTTTTATTCCATTGGCTATTTTGATTATTTATAAACTGAATTTCATTGTCATTGTAATTTTCGATTTCATCTATATAATTATTCTTCTCAATTCTATTATAAATACCTAAAATTTGAATTTTACTTTTCTTAAAATTATTTATAAAGTTGACAACACCGATTTTGTCATTATTAAAATTTGTTCGGTTATCTTCAAATTGGTAATTATCTTGATACAAATTTGCCAAATTAGGTAAATGCTTTACATCACTTAATTGGTCGAAATTATAAGCAGTCGAAAATTGATTTTTGATTAGATAATCAACTCCTTTCATCTCATCAAAACCAATTGTATTATAATTAAACAAGGTGATTATTTTCCTTTTTTTAGAGAAATTCATCAGATTTAATCTAAGCTGTTGACGATTTTCCACATAACTTGTTGATGAAACTAAGGCATTTCCATTCCACTGATTTTTTGCTTTTTCGTCTAAAATTAAATTAATAGCCAAAGCGTCAGAATTGTAAATATCTTTTGTTAATTGATTTTTGGTGTGATTGTTAATTATTTGAATTTTTACAACAGATTGATCATTCATGGCTTGAGTTAAAAGTGCATAGCCTCTATCAAATAAATCATCACCTTCTACTAAAACAGATTGTACATTTTTTTTACCTATCTTTATTTTCCCATCTTTGTCTACTGTAACTCCTGGAATACTTTTGATTAAATCCTCAACATTTAATTCTTTTCCTGTTCTATATTTTGCTGCTTCAAATTCCGTAGTATCTTTCTTATAAAAATTATCGGTAGATTTTACAATAACCTCTTTCAGAATTATTGAATTATCTTTTACTAAAGTAAAAATCCCAAGGTCAAAATCTTGTTTACCAATTACTATTTCCTCTTCGTACTGAGAAAAAGTTGGTTTCTTTATTTGAATTGTTTTATTTCCTAACTTAAAATCCGTTATTTCAAATCCTCCTAATTTATTAGTAATGGCAAAAGCTTCTATTTCTTGTAAAGAGTCTAATATTATTATATTCGCATTTGCCATAACAATACCCTTCTCATCTTTTACTAATCCTTTTATTTGACTAAATAAATTTGATGAGATGAATATAAAAATTAAACATATTAGGATTTTATTCATCAATAGAAAATTCTCTTACGTCTTTTCTTAATGGCTCTTCTTTTATTATTACTCCAGAAGGTAATGATGCGTATATATTAGCACGATTATATATCAACCAATTATTTTCAAACCCTATTGCTTGCTTCAATTGATATTTATACTTGGCATTCACAAATGATTTCAAAATAGGAAGTGTTGGTATTTTATTAGAATTAAGTACAATTCGAGTTGCATCATAATCAAACAACTCATTTTCCACTTTCAATATCAAACCTGGTAAACCACCTAACTTCCATGGACCATAATTATATGGGAGTTCAGGAGTAAACCAAGCGGTATAATCTCGTCCTCTAAATTTCGTTGTTGCTTTATAACATGTATAACCTAACATTTTTTGTGATTCTTTTGTAATCTTCCAATTAACTGTAGGTCTCTTCTCAACCATAATTATACGTTTCATCTCCGAACTATTCTTCTTTAAAATTGCTATTTTATTCTGATAAAGACTATCGGTTTTTAGATTTACATATATTGGTTCATAATTGTATCGTTCTTTTGCTAATTTATCATCTTCATAATTCAGATTATCATCATTTTTTATATTTACATAAAATATTTCATTTTCATTGAATACTAAATATTCTTTCATAACTTCTTTTACTCCATTTTTTGTAATAAAATTATACTCAACCAAATTATTAGATTGACCATTTAACAAAACAAAAAACATTAAAAATGTTAACAAAAATAATTTTTTCATAAATTAATTTAAAAAAGTAAACAAGCAAAACTTGTTTACTTTTGTTATTACTATTTTTTTACCTTTCAGGTTCTGGAAATGATTCAATACAAGGAGAATTTGTATAATTATTCTTAACAGTCATCACTAACCCTTCACAACTTTTACTATCTGACCAATATGAAGTTGTATGACTATCTACTTTATTCCCACATCCATCATAAGTTATAGTTGTAATACTAACTGTACAACCAAAAACTTTCACGATAGATTCAGCTTTTACATATTCAGTATTACTAGGTGCATTTTCATTTGCCATAGCAAAAGATCCAAAAAGTGCAAAAGCACTCAATAATAAGTTTTTTTTCATTTTAATGTGATTTTTTTTAATATTAATTATAGTTTGCAACCTATAACTTTATCTATTAACGTTAATTACATCAATAATAATAATAATAATAATCGTTAAACGCAAATTATTTTAAAAAATAACGTATTCACAATAAAAGTATATAACTAAAAAATCCTTCAAGTTTTACTTGAAGGATTTATATTTTATAGAAATTGAATTTCTTAATTATTTCGTTTGAAAAAAGAATCTACAAACTCCATTTTATTGAATGCTTGTAAATCATTGATTCCTTCACCAACACCGATGTATTTTACTGGAAT
>NZ_CALGVK010000136.1:0-2053 GCF_937930195.1 uncultured Empedobacter sp. | reverse complement strand
CTACGAAGTCGTTGAAAATATGGATGTTGAATAATCTGATAAATAAGCTCGTTTGGAATCGTTATAAATCCATGAACTGGATCATTTACTATTTTCAACTTATTATTGTTTAATGGATTCAAACGTACAATTTTGTTAACAAAGATATAAATTTTCACCCATTCTAAAGAGTACTTTGATCAGAAAGAAACGTTTTTATAAAATATTTTTCTTTAAAATCATTTTTGGAATTATTTATGCTAAAAAAACAACGCAAATTTTAGCAAAACTCCTGTTTTGTTTAACATACAATTTAGATGTTAACATTTCTGTTATCGCTATATTTGGAAGAATTCTGATAGTAGAAAAATCATAATAAAAAATATAAATTATTACAAATGGCTATAAAAATTTTATGGATTGACGATGAAATCGATTTATTGAAACCACACCAACTTTTTTTAGAGAAAAAGGGATACGATACGACAATGATAAACAACGCAACGGATGCGTTAGAAGTGATTGAAAAAGAAAATTTTGTAGCGGTTTTGATCGATGAAAACATGCCAGGGTTAAGCGGCTTAGAAGCTTTGCCAAAAATCAAAGAAATCCGCCCAAATCTTCCCGTTATTATGGTCACAAAAAGTGAGGAAGAACATATTATGGAAGATGCAATTGGTGCACATATTTCAGATTATTTGATTAAACCTGTTAACCCAAATCAGATCTTATTAAGTTTGAAAAAGATTTTGGATGCTTCTAAAATTATTTCCGAAAAAACAGTTATCAATTACCAACAAGAATTCAGAAATATTACGATGGATATGATGAATGCGCGTGATTTTGAAGATTGGCAAGAGATTTATAAAAAATTGGTTTATTGGGAACTTGAATTAGAAAATATCGAAGATACTGCTTTAACGCAAATCATCGAAAATCAAAAAAGTGAAGCCAATGCAGCTTTCTTTAAATTCATTGAACGTAATTACGAAGATTGGTTACATGATGACGAAGATCGCCCTGTTTTATCGCACACAGTTTTTAATCAATTGGTTCGCCCACAATTAGGGAAAGACAAAAATGTATTATTGATAATGGTGGACAATTTACGCTATGATCAATGGAAAGTGATTGAACCTATTTTTAATCGTTATTATAATTCTGAAAACGAAAATCTATATTACAGTATTTTGCCGTCAGCAACACAATATGCAAGAAATGCATTCTTTTCGGGACTGATGCCACTTGAAATTGAGAAAAAATATCCTCAGTATTGGTTAAATGACACCGATGAAGGAAACAAAAATATGCACGAAAAAGAATTGTTAGGAGAACAATTAAAACGTCTTGGATTGGGAGATCTTACATACAATTATTTCAAAATTTTAAATTCTGATTTTGAGAAAAAAATTGCAGATGATTTTAACAATTACAAAAACAATAATCTGAATGTTATCGTCTATAACTTTATTGATATTTTATCGCATGCGAAAACTGATAATCGTATTGTAGGCGAAATGATTCGAGACGACAAAACCTATCGTTCAATTACAAAACATTGGTTTGAAAATTCGTATTTAATGGAAATTGTAAAAAAAGCGGCTCAAAACAAGATGAAAATTATTGTAACAACCGATCATGGAACAATTTACGTGAAAGAGCCAACAAAAGTCATTGGAGATAAAGAAGCAAGTACCAACCTACGTTACAAATTAGGGAAACAATTGCAATATGATCCAAAAGATGTTTTGGCAGTTGATCAACCAGAAAAATTCCTTTTACCTAAGGTTAATGTTACGTCAAAGTATATCTTTGCAAAAGAAAATTTATTTTTAACGTATCCAAAAAATTACAATCATTTCGTTAATTATTACAAGAATACTTACCAACATGGTGGAATTTCGTTAGAAGAAATAATTATACCAATGGTTGTTTTAACACCAAAAAATTAAATGGAATTTATCATTCATAATTTAGACGAATTACCCGAAGTTGCACATCAAATAATAGATCAGCTTCACTATAAATTAATCACTTTCGAAGGAGAAATGGGTGCTGGAAAAACAACTTTTAT
>NZ_CALGVK010000135.1:0-6369 GCF_937930195.1 uncultured Empedobacter sp. | reverse complement strand
TTTCACTTTCTGGTTCTCCTACATCAAATTTTTCTGATACTTTGAAACCTAATTGTGGTCCTCCTTCAACAAAGAAATCTTTTCCTTGATCATCAAAATAATATTTATACATAATTGGAATATTGATATAGTTCAAGAACGCTTTATATTTATCGCCCCCTTCTTTATATAATGAATATTCTCCTTGAGTAGTATATAAAACTTCGGCTTGTAAATAGTGGTTTTCATTTCGTGTTGTTAATTGATATTTCGCTACACCTCCAGCTAAAAATCCAACTCTCTCTTTAGAAACTCCATGAACAATAGTTGTATTACTAAGTCCTACACCACCTTTTACTCCATATTCCATTTGAGCAAAAGACAAAGTAGATAAACTTAATAAGATTAAGCTTAATAGATTGGTTTTTAAATTTTTCATAAGTTATTGTATATTTTTTAACAAAATTAAAGTTTTTTTTAATACAATTTTCATTCCACAAAAAAGCTCTTCTTTGGAAGAGCTAATATGATAAAATAGTTTAAAATTATTGTTTTGGTTGTGGTGGAAATTTAGCTAAAATTTCTTCAATAGCTTTCGGTATTCTTTCCGCTTTTGCACTAATATTACTCAAGTTCAGATCAGATCCTACACCTTGCCATACCAATACATTTCGTTTGTCATCTACAATGTCAAGAACAATTGTGCCTGCTTGATAAGATGAAACGCTATTTCCATAATAACCGGCGTAGTATCCGTAAGGACCATACCCCCAATTGTTATTGTTTACAGAAATTTGTTCTTTTGAACTTGTTAATAAATTAACTACCAAATCGGCATCAGTATTTACTTTTGTAAAACCTTTTGCTGCCATTTGTGCATCAATTGCGGCAATTAATCTGTTTTTATCTAAATCGTTCACCTTCAGCTTATCCAAGCCTTTTTGATGGAAAGAATAAGTTTTATACGTTGCGAAATTTGCTGATCTATCATAATCTGTACTTACCTGAACTGTACCACAGCTCGTTACAAATAAAGACAACAAAATTATAAAAGTAAAATGTATAATTTTCATGACCTTAATTTTTAATTAAAACTACAATTATTATTCCTAAATGTAAAGTTAAATTAAAAAAAAGAAGCTCAAAACAATTGAACTTCTTTTTAACTAATATTTACAAAATTTATTAGGCTAATTCTAACTCGTTAATTTTTACTTCAACAATACCATTGTGATTGATTCTTACTAAATCTACAAGTTGTGTTTGATTGACTAATTCAAGATTAAAATCCGTCTGAACTTTTACATAATTTTCTGTAAATCCGAACATTTTTCCATCTTTGTTGTCATGTTCCCAAAGCACTTTTTGAGTTGATCCTAATTGAGATTGGTAAAAAGCTTGGCGTTTTTTCTCCGATAGTATACGCAACATTTTATTGCGACGTTTACGCTCTCCTTGATCTACAACACCATCATATTCGATAGCTTCTGTATTATCTCTTTCAGAATAAGTAAATACATGTAAATAGCTAATAGGTAATTCGTTCAAGAAATTATAGGTATCCATAAATAATTCTTCAGTTTCACCAGGAAAACCAACAATCACATCTACGCCAATACAAGCATTTGGCATTACTTCTCGAATCTTCGTTACACGATCTAAATAAAGATTTGATAAATAACGACGTTTCATTTTTTTCAAAATTTCATCATTACCTGATTGCAATGGGATATGAAAATGTGGAACAAATCGATTGCTTTTAGATACAAAATCAATTGTTTCATTTTTCAATAAATTTGGTTCAATAGATGAAATTCTAATGCGTTCGATTGCTTCAACTTGATCCAATTCTTGCACCAATTCTAAGAAAGTATGTTCGTGTTTTTTATTTCCGAATTCACCTTTCCCATAATCACCAATATTTACACCAGTCAATACAATTTCTTTGATTCCTTTTTGTGCAATTTCATTCGCATTTTTGATCACATTTTCTACAGTATCTGAACGTGAAATTCCACGTGCCAAAGGAATCGTACAATAGGTACATTTATAATCGCAACCATCTTGTACTTTCAAGAATGCACGTGTACGGTCACCAATTGAGTATGAACCAACGTAAAAATCGGCCTCTTCAATTTCACAAGAATGTACAATCGTTTCTTCTTTTTTATTGATATCGTCTAAATATTCAGCAATATTGAATTTTTCTGCAGCTCCTAAAACCAAATCAACACCTTCCATTTCCGCAATTTCTTGCGGTTTCAATTGCGCATAACAACCTACAATGACAACAAAACCTTCTGGATTTGCTTTCATTGCATTTTTCACAATCGTTCTGCACTCTTTGTCTGCATTTGCGGTTACCGAACATGTGTTTATTACGTACACATTCGCAGAATCTGTAAACTCAACTTTCTGATAACCATTATCTTTCAAGTTTCTCGCGATCGTCGAAGTTTCAGAAAAATTAAGCTTACATCCCAATGTATGAAATGCAACTGTTTTAGTTTGATTATTCATAGCTGCAAATTTAAGAAATTATCCATAGTTTTGAAACATAAAAAAATCACCTTTTTATGATGACTAAATACTTTATCTACATTATGTTATTCGTTTCAGTATTTTCGTGTTCCAAGAAAATAGAAATCGATGAAAACAAAGTATTTAAGCTTAATCGTTACGATAATATTTCTTCTTTAGATCCGATTAATGCACGCACACAAGCCAATAACTGGGCATGTAACTTGATATACAATAGTTTGGTAAAGATTGATAACCAATTGGAAATTCAACCAGATATTGCGAAATCTTGGTCGATTTCAGAAGATGGTAAATCTTATGTTTTTCATTTACGTAACGATGTTTACTTCCACAAGCACGAAGTGTTTGGTAAAGATTCTACAAGAATTGTGACAGCCTCAGACTTCGAATATAGTTTTAATCGATTAAAAGATCCTAAAGTTGGAGGTTCTGGTGGTTGGATAATGAATAATATTGATTCGTATAAAGCAATTAATGATACAGTTTTCGAGATTAAATTGAAAGAAGCGTATCCTGCTTTTCTTGGTTTAATATCGATGAAGTATGCTTCTGTTGTTCCAAAAGAAATGTTTAGAAATGGAAACGAAGATTTCATCAAACATCCTGTCGGTACAGGTCCTTTTCAGTTTAAAATTTGGGAAGATAACGTGAAAATGGTATTTAGAAAAAATCCAATTTATTTTGAATTTGATGAAAAAGGGCAACGTTTACCATATTTAGAAGCGGTTAATTTATCTTTTTTACCAGAGAAAAATTCTGAATTTTTAGAATTAATCAAAGGTAATTTAGATATGATGGCAGATTTGGATCCGTCTTATAAAGATGAAATTCTGAATCCAATAGGTGATTTGAATCCAAAATATGCGCATCTATTAACAATTCAAAAAGTTCCTTATTTAAGTACAGTTTATTTGTGTTTTTATCTTGATGCACCAAATGCAGTTGATTTGAAATTGCGTCAAGCCTTAAATTATGGAGTGAACAAAGATAAAATCATCAAATACATGATGAAAGGTCAAGCCTTTGAAGCTGATGGAGGTTTCATACCAAAAGGTTTACCTGGATATTCTGCTGAAAGCGGTTATGTATATAATCCTGAAAAAGCGCGTGAATTAATCAATGGTTATAAAAAAACAACAGGCAAGATAGAGCCTATAGAGTTGACAACTGTGCAAGAATACGTAGATGTTTGTGAATATATTGCTGCAGAAATGGCTAAACTAGGTTTACCAATAAAAGTAAATGTAGTACCTGGACCTACTATGCGCGATGGAAAATCGACAGGGAAATTTACACTTTTTAGAGCAAATTGGGGTGCAGATTATCCAGATGCTGAAAACTTTTTGTCCTTATATTATTCGAAAAATTTCGCACCAGAAGGACCAAATTATTCACATTACAAAAATGTAGAATTCGACAAATTGTATGAAGAAGCTTTTTTAATCAATAATCCAGAGGAACGTGCAAAAAAATATCAAAAAATGGATGCATTGATGATGCAAAATGCGCCAATTCTACCATTATTCTATGATCAGACAACGTTGTTTTTGAATAAAAAAGTGAAGAATTTTTCAATGGGACCAATCAAATTATTAGATTTAACACGAGTTTACAAAGAATAATTCGTTTAACTTTTCATAGAAAGATTGAATATATTTTAATAAAAATTGAATAATATTTCATTTTATTTCACGACATTCGATAATTGTTAGCTTATTTGAAATAAGCAATTTTCTCTAACGTTTGAAATCAATATTTTAAAACAAATTATTTCAGAATTTAAGCGATAAAACCGAGTTTTTTTAGATATATTTGACAGCAAATTTTTAATCAAAATCATTTAAATTTTTACTTATGAAAGTAAGACAACTTTTCGTAGTAGGATCTATCATTACTCTTGTTGCAATTGGAGTAATCTCTTATTTTTGGCCAGGAATTCTTTGGTCTTTAATAATTATTCTTCCTTTAATTGCTTTAGGAATTGCTGATATTACGCAAACAAAACATGCTATTAGAAGAAACTTTCCTATTGTAGGACATGGCCGTTATTTATTGGAAAGTATTCGTCCAGAAATCATGCAATATTTTGTAGAAACGGATACAGAAGGAAAACCGATCGACCGTTTGATGCGTAGTATGGTTTATCGTCGTGCAAAAAATGTAATTGATACGGTGCCTTTCGGAACGCAATTAGATGTTTACGAACCAGGATATGAATGGTTAAACCATTCGATGTATGCAGGTAAAATTAAACATGCAGATGATCCACGTGTTAAAGTTGGAGGAAGTGAATGTAAGCAGCCTTATTTAGCAAGTTTATTGAACATTTCTGCCATGTCTTTCGGATCATTAAGTGAAAATGCTGTGTTGGCAATGAACAAAGGTGCAAAATTAGGAAACTTTGCTCATAATACAGGTGAAGGAGGAATTTCTCCTTATCACTTACAACCAGGTGGAGATTTAATTTGGCAAATTGGTACAGGATATTTTGGATGTCGTGCAAAAGACGGAGGATTTGACCCTGATAAATATGTAGAGCGCGCAAGTTTACCAAATGTAAAAATGATTGAATTGAAAATTTCTCAAGGTGCTAAACCAGGGCACGGAGGAATTTTACCAGCAAATAAAAACACACCAGAAATTGCAGCAATTCGTGCTGTAGAACCTTATACAACTGTAGATTCACCTCCATCTCACTCGGCTTTCTCTGATGCTGAAGGGATGTTACATTTCATCAAACAATTGAGAGATTTATCTGGAGGAAAACCAGTTGGTTTCAAATTATGTATTGGGATCAAACGTGAATTTATTGAAATTTGTGAAGCAATGATCAAAACAGGTATTAAGCCAGATTATATCGCAATTGATGGTGGAGAAGGAGGAACAGGAGCTGCGCCTGTAGAGTTTTCTAACTCTTTGGGTATGCCATTATTAGATGGTTTAGCTTTTGCGGTTGATACATTACGTGGTTATGGTCTTAAAAAAGATATTCGTGTGGTCGCTTCAGGAAAAATAATTTCTTCTTTCCATATTGCACGCGCTATGGCGATTGGTGCTGATTTGGTTTATTCTGCTCGTGCCATGATGATGGCTGTAGGTTGTATTCAAGCGTTACAATGTAACACAAATACTTGTCCTGTTGGTGTGGCAACACAAGATCGTGAATTGATGAAGGGATTAGATGTAGAAGATAAAGCAACGCGTATGTATAATTTCCACAAGAAAACAATGCATATTTTATCTGAATTAATTTCTGCAACAGGTGTTAAATCGCACAGAGATTTTAACCGTTCTCATGTTAATTTACGTATCGACAATACACGTATTATGTCTTATGACCAATTATACCCAATTGTAGAAGAAGGTGCATATGTTGGCATGTCTGTAGAAGAAGTTTTACAAGAAATTAGAGTTCGTACAATGAGCAAGGTGAATTAATCAAACTCAAAAAAATATTTTTAAAGCTCAATTTCGATTGAGCTTTTTTTGTAATTAGTATTTTTTTATATTTATGATGATGAATTGTTATAAATACAAATACAACGGAAAAGAATTACAAAACGAGTTCAACATCAATCTTTACGACTACGGAGCAAGAAACTACGACCCTGCAATCGGACGTTGGGGAGTTCATGATCCTGCAAGTGAATATATGGTTGAATGGTCTCCTTATACTTATGCTTATACCGACCCTATTTCTTTTATAGATGAAGATGGAGAAATGCCTGGACCTGTAGGAGCTATTATAGGTATCTTTTCTGATTATGTAACACAAGTTGGAGTCAACTATTTTTTAGAAGGTAAAAACTTTAAAACTTCTTTAACAGATATTAGCGGTTGGTCTTTAGC
>NZ_CALGVK010000134.1:0-5192 GCF_937930195.1 uncultured Empedobacter sp. | reverse complement strand
TTTTATTATTTCGGAAATGTAAAATGAAAAAGGTTAATTAGAAAATTTCTTTAAAAGGAATTTCAAGTTGAGTTCCGATTTTTTTATGGTTATTCTCAAGGTTAGAAATTGATACTCCTAATAACCGAACAGTTTTGTCGGATGAATATCCTTCTGCCAATAAATCATAACAGATTTGATCGAAAAGGTTTTTATTTTTTATTGAAAATGAAGCAGATCTACTTTTAGTTGAAACTGTAAAATCACTGTATTTTATTTTTATCGTAATTGTTCTTCCGTAAACAACTGTTTTTAGTGACCAATTCCAAACGTCTTCTATTAACGGAAATAAAGCAACTTGTAACTCCTCTAAATTCTCCAAATCTTTATTAAATGTAGTTTCAGAGCCTGATGATTTTCGAATTCTGGTCGGATTAACTTCCCTCAAATCTAATCCTCTTACAATATTATAATAGTATTGCCCCGATTTACCAAATTCTCGTAAGAGTTTTTCTAATTCAAGTTTTTTTAAATCCAAACCTGTATGTATTCCCATCATGCGCATTCGTTCTGCGGTCACTTTTCCTATTCCATGAAATTTTTTGATCGGAAGTTGTTCAATAAAACCTTCAGCCATTTTTGGCGTAATCACAAATAGTCCATCAGGTTTGTTGTAATCAGAAGCAATTTTAGCTAAAAATTTATTAAAAGAAACACCAGCAGAAGCAGTTAGATTTGTTCGTTGTTTGATTTTTTGTTTAATTTCATTCGCAATTTCCGTTGCAATATCAATGTTTTTATGATTTTGTGTAACATCCAAAAATGCTTCGTCTAATGATAATGGTTCAACCAAATCGGTGTATTCAAGAAATATTTCACGAATTTGATTTGAAACTTCTTTATAAACTTGAAATCGAGGTTTAACAAAAATTAAATGAGGACATTTTCGTTTTGCAACCACAGAAGACATTGCAGAACCAACTCCATATTTTCTGGCTTCGTAGCTTGCAGTCGCAATAACTCCACGTTCTTCATTTCCGCCGACAGCAATGCATTTTCCTCTTAATTCTGGAAAATCTCGCTGTTCAACAGAAGCAAAAAATGCGTCCATATCGATATGAATAATCTTACGCTGCATCTTGCAAAATTACTCGCTTTATTTTAAATGGTAGGTTTGAATAAATTTTTTTAAGTTTTTTTTATCCGCAACAATCGTTAAATAGTCACCTAATTCGATGGCAACATTTCGATCGGGATTATGAATCATTTTACCATTTCGTTCTATAGAAACAACAATTCCTTTTGCAGTATCTTTCACCCAACCAATTGTCTTGTGCTCCAATGCACAAAAATCTGAAGGAATTACGACTTTATCCAATGTGAAATTATCAGTATTTTTTAAATCATTATTTTCTGAAGGTGTTTCTCCAATAATGTCCAAATATTTTTCAAATCGTTGAATATATTCATCTGTTCCAATAATCCCAATTTTATCAAAAGGATATAAAACAGATTCAGAATTTGGTGTTTGTATAATTCTATCTCCTCGTTTGATATAAGCTATATTAATCTGAAATTTTGTTCGCCAATCTAATTCTCCTAATCGAACACCAACAAAGTTTGCATTTTGTGGAACAATCATATCCGAAATATGTGTATTATCCCATGTATATTGAAACTTCTCTTTCTTCTTTTTTTCTTGAATTCTTTTGCTTAAAATTTCTCGTTCATTTAAATTATAAATAAATTTTGTTTGAATATAATTATAGAATTGATTGAAATATTTTGACAAAAAATACATCATAATCAATAAACCAATTGCTAAAATAATAGAAGCAAGCGTACTGGTTAAAAATTGATTGTAAATAAAAATAACAGCAACAATAACCAACACTAATCGAATAAAAATAATTGCAATGATGGGAGCGCGATTATAGTTAGATTCATCCCAAAATTCGCGTATAATTTCTCTCTTAGGACGATAGCCAATAATTGCCCAAATAAAAGGAATACATAATACAAAAGTTAGAATAAGACTAACTAAACTTGCTCCAAAATACGTAAACCAATCCATTAAAAAGAGTAAAAAATAGCTTTTTATAATAAGTGTAATTGCAATAATAATTATTCCATTGATAAAAATTGTACTGAACGTTTGCTTAATAATTTTATTCCATTTATTTTCATTTTGAATATGTTGCGTATCTGTTGAATATTTTTCAATTCCAATTATAAATTTTTGAGGTAAGATTTTCTCTAAAATTAAATAAACTTTGTCCGAAGATTTGATTAAATATGGAGTTGTAAACGTTGTTATAGCAGAAACACCAACAGCTACAGGAAACAGAAAATCACTTGTAACACCAAGAGAAAGTCCTAAACCAGCAACAATAAAGGCAAACTCTCCAATTTGAGCCATACTCATCCCTACTTGAACAGATTGTTTTAAGGGTTGTCCCGAAAGGATTGCACCTAAAGTAGTGAAAATTAATTTTCCGAAAATAGTCAACAATGTCACAATTAAAATTGACCATTTATGTTCGTACATCGAAACAGGGTCGATCATCATTCCGATTGAAATGAAAAATATTGTAGCGAAAAGATTTTTTACGGATTGAAAATTAAGTTCGATTTTTTCAGCATAAATAGTTTCTGCTAAAATAGATCCCATTACGAAAGCACCTAATTCTATCGAAAAACCTGATCTATCTGCGATATAAACCATTCCAAGACATAATCCAATTGAAATAATTAATAAAGTTTCGTCATCTAAATAATTTTTGATTGAACGTAAAAAGGTAGGAATGATAAAAATTCCACCAATAAACCATATTGCTAAAAAGAATCCTAATTTAACAAAAGAATTGATCAAATCGCTTCCGTCAAAATGTTGGCTAACGGCCATTGTAGAAAGCATAACCATTAATAAAATGACAACAATATCTTCTACAATCAGAATTCCGAAAACGACATTTGCAAACTTTTTTCGTTTCAAACCCAATTCTTCAAACGCTCTGATAATAATTGTTGTAGAAGAACTTGCTAATAAACCACCAAGAAAAATACTGTCCATTGTTGACCAGTTCATTAATCGCCCAACAAAATAACCAACAGTTACAATACATACAATTTCGACAATTGCTGTGACGGAAGCTGATCCACCAACGTTGAGTAATTTTTTGAAACTAAATTCGAGTCCAAGACTAAAAAGTAAAAATATCACACCAATTTTTGCCCAAATTTCAACGTTATGTTCTTCTGCAACTGTAGGAATATATTCGAAATGTGGCCCAACCAAAAAACCTGCAATAATATAGCCCAAGACAAGTGGTTGATTGATGCGTTTAAAAATAAGCGTTGTTACAGCACCAACACAAAGAATTAATCCTAAATCAATAATGAGTTTTGGCAAGTGTTCTTCCATAAATTGCGTTTAATTTTTACTAATTTAATGTTTTATAATGATATTTTTGCTAAATAAGAATCACCATCAGTTTTGATTTTTGTACAAGATAGTTGATGATATTCACACGCATTTTTTAACGTGTCAAAATCCAAATACAACCACTGAATAGGTTCTTCTTGTTCGCCTTTATAATGAACGGTGAAATCTAACTCGCCATAATAATTTCCATTGCTTGGAATCCATTTTCCGCCATCTTCATCTTCATCAAACATGTAAATAATATCCGTTCCATCAATCAAAACTTGACCATTTTCGTTCAATATTTTTTTTATTTTATCCAAGAAAACATTGATTAATACAAGGTTCTGAAAAATCCCTGTTCCGTTCATTAAAAATAAAATGGTATCAAATTTTTCAGTTTCATCTAATTCAAGAAAATTTTGAACTTTTACATTTTGGATACCTCTCAATAAACAGGCTTCTATTGCTTTGGGAGAAATATCAATTGCACTAACTTCTTTCTCTTTTTCTTGTAAGTAAAGTGAATGAGAACCCGCACCACAACCAACATCAAGGACTTTTCCATTCGCTAAATCCAACGCTTTTTGTTCTAAAACCGGCATCTCATCGTAACCTCGAAAGAGATAATCAATTGGCATAACATCTAATTCTGAAATAGATGTCTCAGTATACAAATCTTCGGGCGATTGATTAGTTTGATAATCTAAAATTGCTTGTCCGAAAAGGTCTTTCATGTAATTTGTATTTTATGTTCTGATTTTATTCAGAATATTTTATTCATTATTTTTTGCTAAAATAGCCTCCACAATTTGTTGTGCATGTATGCGCGAGTTTTCGATAAACCAAATATTCGTCAACATTCCTCCACAAACAACTCCTGCCAAATATAAACCATCTACATTAGTTTCCATTGTTTCGGGATTATATGTAGGTGTTTTTAATTCATCATCACTTAATGTAATTCCACAATTTTCGAGAAACTTGAAGTTAGGATGATAACCCGTTAAGGCTAAAACGGTATCATTTTCTATTGAAATATCTCCTTGTGGTGTTTTAATATTAACCTGATTTTCATTGATAGAGGTGATATTCGAGTTGAAATATGCTTTGATACTTCCTTCCGTGATACGATTTTCAATATCAGGTCGAACCCAATATTTTAAACGATTTGTAAAACTATCTCCTCGAATTACCATGGTTACATTTGCACCCTTTCGGTAACATTCTAAAGCGGCATCTACGGATGAATTATTTGCTCCAACAACGACAACATTCTGAAAAGAATACGGATGCGCCTCTTTATAATAATGATGCACTTTTGGCAAATCTTCGCCTTCTATTTGCATCATATTAGGGATGTCATAAAACCCAGTTGCAAGCACTACATTTTTTGCAGAATAGCTATTTTTTGAGGTGTTAATTTCAAAATTTGAAGTTTCAACTTTAGTGATAGCTAAGACTTCTTCATAAAGATTTAAATTAAATTTAAAATACTTATGAATGTTTCGATAGTATTCCAACGCTTCTTGTCGACCAGGTTTTGGTGCAATACAATTGAACGGGATATCACCAATTTCTAATCGTTCGGCAGTCGAAAAAAAAGTCATGTACAAAGGATAATTGTACAAGCTATTTGTTAAGGCTCCTTTTTCTAAAATTAAATAAGAAAGATTGTTTCTTTTCGCTTCTATTGCACAAGCTAAACCAATAGGTCCAGCACCGACAATTATCAAATCATATTGTTCTTTCATCGCGCAAATTTACGGATAATCAAATCGGTAATCCA
>NZ_CALGVK010000133.1:0-48603 GCF_937930195.1 uncultured Empedobacter sp. | reverse complement strand
TCATTATTCATAATCCAATTAAAAGCTTGTTCTGCAACTTTTCCTTTTTCTATATCTTGGAATTTTACGAATTCATACATCGCAGCAGATTCTGAAATTAAAACTGCTTTATCAAATTGATTATTTTTTATCCAAGTCGGAACTAAAGCCATTGCTAAATCAGGTGAACTTTTGATCACTTCGTTTTCAAGATTTGTTGTTATTTCATTAATTTTTGAAGGATTATTTTTTAATATTCCTGTTAATGCAGCACCTTGTACACTGAACGATGGACTTTTAGAAGCTTTTTCAAAAAGTGCTGCTTCATATATCGATGCGTCATTTAACGCATTTAACGCAGCAGATTGTACCAATGTTTTTGGATCGTTGGAAGCCAATTGTTTTAATTTCGAAGTGGCTTTATCTATGATTGTTTTCGATTTTGTATCTAATCTCTGAATGGCATAAATTCGTAACCCATCAAATGAATCGTCTAATGCATTAATCAACGCATCAGCCGCTTTTGGATTAGTTGCTTGCGCATTTGCCATTGCTTCAATCGCTAATAAACGCGTTGTGTAATTTCCTTTTCCAGCTTTGTATTGCGTAATAAAATCTTCAACAGGTTTTTTATCGTCGATATCTGCTAATAAAACTTGATCAGCATTTGGAATAACAACTTCAGGCTTTTGATTTACATCAAATTCAAACACAGTTTCGGCTTTTTTCGGAACCCAAACTTGTTGACGAGTTGTTTTTCCATTTTCAACGATGTCAATTGCGAACGGAAATTCAAACAATTTCGAAGTATCTTGACGAACAACCACTTTTACCTTTTTATTTACTGAAGAATAATCTGATACAAACGTCAATTTTGGATGTCCATTTTCGAAATACCATTGATTAAAAAACCAATTCAAATCACGTCCTGAAACTTCTTCTAAAGCTAAGCGTAATTGTACAGCCTCTGCTTTTCCGTATTCATTGTCTTTTAGGTATTTATTCAATCCTTTGAAGAAAGCGTCATCACCTAAGAAATTTCGCAACATATGTAAGATTACCCCTCCTTTGTTGTACGAAACGCCATCAAACATATCTTCGCGCGAATTGTAGTGAATTCGAACCAATTTTTTTGTTGGTCCATCGCCTTGTTTGTAGCCAAACATTTCGTTGTAGCGATGTTCATCTGCTTTCTCTTTCCCGTATTTATGTTCAAACCACAAATATTCTGAATAGTTTGCAAACGATTCATTAACAGTTAGATTTCCCCAACTTTCAGCCGTTACTAAATCACCAAACCAATGGTGAAATAATTCGTGGGCAATTACATATTCAGCCGTGTTTTCGTCGATTAATTGCCCCGCTTTTTGTTGAACACCATCATGAAACAACGATGCAGTTGTATTTTCCATTGCTCCAGAAACGTACTCGCGAGCGGTCATTTGTGCATATTTGTCCCAAGGATAAGGATAGTTTAGTTTATCAGAAAAGAACTGGATCATTTCTGGCGTATTTCCAAAAATTTGCTTCGCAACATCTTTATATTCAGGCTCTACATAATAATCAACATTGATATTTTTCCATTTATCGTTGATTACTGCATAATCTCCAATTCCGAAAAAGAATAAATAAGGCGCATGTTTTTTATCAAATTTCCAATAATCAGTTTTTGTTCCGTCTGTATTTTTCTTCGAAGATTTCATCGTTCCGTTTGATAATGAAACGTATTTATCAGGATATGTTAAGGTAATTTCTTGCGAAGTTTTTTGATTTGTTTTGTCAATTGTTGGGAACCAACAAGAAGAAGATTCAGTTTCGCCTTGTGTCCAAATCTGAGTTGGATAGTTTGCACGATCTCCCTTAGCATTGATAAAATAAACTCCTTTTGCATCATTTATAGCTGCACTTCCTTCTTGTTTTACTTCATT
The DNA here is from genome assembly GCF_937930195.1 of uncultured Empedobacter sp. NCBI lineage: Bacteria > Pseudomonadati > Bacteroidota > Flavobacteriia > Flavobacteriales > Weeksellaceae > Empedobacter > uncultured Empedobacter sp. Next base: position 46,696 of record NZ_CALGVK010000133.1, on the reverse strand, counting down.
TGGTCGCGCTGTATAGTTGATGTAAAGAGTGTATTCTTGATCTTTTTTGTATTCTTTGTCTAAATCGATGACTAATTGTAAATCGTCGTATTTGTAATTTAATTTTTTCTTTGTTGCACCATTTACCAAAGCAACTTCGTGAATCAACATTGCTTTTGCATCCAAAGTAACCTTAGAAGTTGAATAGAAATGTGGTTTTAACGTAACCCAAGCTTCACCCAAAACGTGTTCTTTCGCATAATCAAATTTCAAATCTAATTTTGTATGAACAAGGTTATTGATACGTTCTGCTTCTGCACGGTAAATATCGATTTGATTCGTTTGTTTTTCGTTGTAGCTCGGTGGTGGAGTCATGACTTGAGCATGAGTAAGACTTGATATAATAAAGGCTGATGTAAGCCAAAGGATTCGTTTTTTCATCGTAAAATTTTATTTTTATTGGTTGATAAATTTCTCAAAAAGTTACAAAAAAAGCCTCCAAATAGGAGACTTTAAGTATATTTTATGATTATACAGCTACAATCCCTTTGATATGTGGATGTGCTTGATAATTTTCTAATTCGAAATCTTCGTATTCAAAATCAAAAATGTTTTTTACATTCGGATTTATTTTCATTGTTGGTAATGGATAAGGTTCACGAGTTAATTGTAATTCAACTTGTTCGAAATGATTTTTGTAAATATGCGCATCTCCAAATGTGTGAACAAAATCGCCTACTTCTAAATCACAAACCTGCGCTACCATCATCTGTAATAAAGCATAAGATGCAATATTAAATGGTACACCTAAGAAAATATCTGCACTACGCTGATACAATTGCAAAGATAATTTATCGTCATTTACATAAAACTGGAAAAAGGCATGACAAGGTGCCAAAGCCATTTGGTCTAATTCACCAACATTCCAAGCAGAAACTATAATTCGGCGCGAATCTGGATTATTTTTTATTTGATCAATCGCAACTTTTATTTGATCGACAACTTCTCCGTTTTCTTTTCCCCAAGAACGCCACTGATGTCCATAAACAGGACCTAAATCTCCATTTTCGTCTGCCCATTCGTTCCAAATTCTTACGCCATTATCTGTTAAATATTTGATATTTGTATCACCTTTCAAGAACCACAACAATTCGTAGATAATCGATTTTAAATGTATTTTTTTTGTCGTCACCAAAGGAAATCCTTTCGATAAATCGAAGCGCATTTGGTAACCAAAAATACTTTTCGTTCCTGTTCCTGTTCTATCTTCTTTGAAAGAACCTTCTGCTAAAACCTTTTTACATAAATCGTGATACTGTTGCATTTCTCATTATATTTAACCTTTCAAATTTAAGAATTTTTTTTAGAATGAAGTTTAGCTTGATCTTATCGATTTTAGTGATTTTTATGTTTTTTGCTTCGTATAGCAAATCAGATTTTGGACGAAAAATTGCGCAACATTTTTATTTTCAAACGTTATTCAACGTTGTTTTGGTTGTCGTTTTTGTATCAAAAATCATTCACATCAAGCTAAATTTAATGTCAATGATTTCACTTGTTATCATTGGATGTATGTTGTATATGAGCTTTCCAAATTATTTACAACAATTGAGGAGAAGGATAGGTAAATAGTTACGTATAATTTTTTTATCTTTGCAGTTATGAAAAACGAAGCAGGAATTTTTGGTTTAAGACCAGTAATAGAAGCGATTGAAGCAGGTAAAACAATCGATAAAATTTTTATTCAAAAAGGTTTACAAGGAGAGATTTTTTCAGAATTGAGAAAATTGGTGACTGAGTACGAAATTCCTGTAAGTTATGTACCTGTAGAAAAACTAAATCGTTTTACAGGAAAAAACCATCAAGGCGTTTATGCGTTTGTTTCTCCAATCGAATTCGATTCAATTGAAAATGTATTGCCTCAAATTTGGGAAAAAGGAAAAACACCATTTATTTTAATTTTAGACCGCGTTTCTGATGTTCGTAATTTTGGAGCTATCGCTCGTACAGCGGAATGTGTTGGTGTAGATGCGATAATTATTCCAACAAAAGGTTCAGCTTCTGTAAATGCAGATGCAGTTAAAACTTCGACAGGAGCGTTATATAATATTCCTGTTTGTAAAGAAGGAAATTTAGTTAATATAATCAAGTATTTACAATCATCAGGAATAACTATTTTTAGTGCTTCAGAAAAATCCGCAGAATACATTTATGATGCAGATTTTGCCGTTCCAGCAGCAGTTGTAATGGGAAGTGAAGAAGATGGAGTCTCGGATTCTATTTTGAAAATTTCAGATAAAATTGTTAAATTGCCTATGGCTGGACAAACAGCATCATTGAATGTTTCTGTTGCGGCTGGTGCAATCTTATACGAAGCTGTTCGTCAAAGAATGTTACAAGATTTATTTTAACGAAAAATATAATTTATGAGCTATTCTACACTTATCGGAATTTTATTGATCGCATTGAGTGCGGCAATGTACTACTTTACAAATTTGGATGTTTCGAGATTATTTTCGGACAAAGAATTTCTAGTTGGAATAACAGGAGGTGCTGGAATTGGATTTATTCTTGGAGGTTTTTTGGGATGGTTGTACAAATATAAATCTGTGAATAAAGCAAATGCTAAAATCGCAGAGGAAGAAAAACGTAAAGTTGCAGAACAAAAAGCGCAAGAAGAAGCGGCAAAAGAGCAAGCTAAATTGGATGCTCAACGCGAAAAAGAAGAATCGGGATTACTATAATTCTAATTTACAACATAAAAAAGCGGTCGAAAATTAATTTTCGACCGCTTTTTTATGTTGTATTTCTTGGTAATAAAAACAAGGAATCAAAATCAATAAAAACATGGGTTGAATGAGAAATCGTCTGACGTAAAAGAAAACCATTTCACCTGAAGAAAATTGTGTTGAAATAAGGTAATTGTAAATTGGTAAAAGAACGATTAATCCAATAATCATAATAATGATAGAGAATTTAACATAATTCTTTTTCCAGAAAATAAACCAAACAATTAATACTGTTAATAACGTATTGATAAGGTAACGAAACATAAGACTTGCATTTAGTTGAGCCATATCCAAATCAGGAAACTTAGAATGTCCAACAAGATGAAAGTATTGAATAAAAGGATCGTAAAACAACGTATCTTCAAATTTTCTGACCAATACTAATCCAAAAACCAATAAAGCTGCAATTCCGTAGCGTAAGTATTTATTTGGCATGTTGTTTATTGTATTTTGTAACGAAAAATTTAATCCAAACAATCCAAAGAACAACAATAGATCCATAAATTATAGCAGGAAATAAATAGTCATGCGCCATTTTTCCGTATTCGTTGTGGTATCTAAATATATAGTTGAGTAACATAATTCTCGAAATATTCATCACAAATAATATGACTAATCCAGCTAAAATAAATAAAATTGTTTGTTTTAAATTGGTATAAAAAGCAACGATAAATGAGACGAAAATAATCAAAATTGAAATTGCATTGCACCCTTCATTAACAATTGAGGCGACTTGTCCATCAACAATCAAGCGCATCCAAGGTTGATTTTCTGCGATGTTTGAGAAAGAAAAGAAACCAAACTTATTTAAGAAAAAAGCGGTGATATCTGAAGTGAATTTTGTAAATGGATCTGGTATATTGTGTGGTAAATATTGATCCAAATATAGTTTGTACGCAATGCTTAGAATAATGTAGGTTCCTAAAAATCGTGCAAGGAATAACAACAATGGTTTAAATTCTTTCATTAAGGTTAAATAATTTCAAACAAATATAAATGAAAATCATCATCTTTTGATTAAGTAATGATTAATCAATAAATTTGCTTCACAAGATTTTTAAATAAATGCAAAATTTACATAAACGCGTAGATGTCATTTTTGATAGCGCAATTTCGACAGAAGATAAGTTACAAAAGATTTGTCAATTGTTGAGTGATGAAGTAGACTATTACAATTGGGTTGGGTTTTACTTCAAAAATGGAGATAAGAACGAGTTGAAACTTGGGCCTTATGTTGGTGCAGCAACGGATCATACAATTATACCTTACGGAAAAGGAATTTGTGGTCAAGTAGCTGAATCGAATCAAACATTTGTTGTTCCAGATGTGTATGCACAAGATAATTATTTGGCATGTTCTATCGAAACAAAAGCCGAAATAGTAATCCCAATCTTCAAAAATGGTGTAAATATTGGGCAAATTGATATCGATTCGCATACAATAGATCCTTTTACGGAAGAAGATATCAAGTTGTTAGATTATGTTTGTAATCGTGTTTCAGAAATTATTTAATCGATGGTAGAACTTATTTTAAACTATTTTCCAGATTTGACAGAAAAGCAAATCGAGCAATTTTCAAAAGTGGGAGATTTGTACAAAGAATGGAATGATCAAATAAACGTGGTTTCTCGCAAGGATATCGACGAAATTTACACCAATCATATTCTACATTCTTTAGCAATTGCCAAAGTGATGGAATTTGCAGATGGTTCTGATGTGTTGGATGTAGGAACAGGAGGAGGTTTACCGGGGATTCCGTTGGCTATATTATTTCCTAATGTTAATTTTCATTTAGTCGATTCGATTGGTAAAAAAATCAAAGTGGTACAAGGAGTAGCAAAGGGTTTAGGATTAACGAATGTAAAAGCAGAACAAAAACGCGCCGAAGAATTAACAGAAAAGTACGATTTTGTAGTTTCACGTGCGGTTACAGCAATGCCAAGATTTGCAGAATGGATTCGTGGTAAATTCAAGAAAGAAGCGATTAATCCTTTTCCAAATGGCTTGTTATATTTAAAAGGAGGCGATTTAACAGAAGAATTAGCAGATTTTCCAAATGCTGTACTGTTTGATATTCAAAACTTTTTTGAAGAAGAGTTTTTCGAAACAAAAAAAGTAGTTTACTTAGAAAAGAAAGATATTTAATTTTAAGTATTTAATAAATAATTAACCGAAATCAGATTAAAAATGATTTCGGTTTTTTTATGAGTTCAATTATTAGATTTTAAGAAAAAAGTGCATAAAATCGTTATTTTATCCAATACTTTAAGTTCTTTTTAAGAGGTTTTTTCGTCAAAATTCACTATATTTGTTTGTTTTAAAAAGTTAGAGACATATTATGAGTAATAACACATATACGGCGGATAATATCCAAGCGTTAGAAGGAATGGAGCACGTACGTCTTCGTCCATCGATGTACATTGGTGACGTCGGAGTTAGAGGATTACACCACTTAGTTTACGAGGTTGTTGATAACTCTATTGATGAAGCTTTAGCAGGATACTGTGATACAATCAAGGTAACAATTTTAGAAGGAAACTCGATTCGTGTCGAAGATAACGGACGTGGTATTCCAGTCGACTTACATAAAAAAGAAGGAAAATCTGCATTAGAAGTTGTAATGACAAAGATTGGTGCAGGAGGTAAGTTTGATAAAGATACATATAAAGTTTCTGGAGGTTTGCACGGTGTTGGAGTTTCGTGTGTTAATGCACTTTCTAACCATTTATCGGCAGAAGTTTTTAAGAACGGGAAACAATATATTCAAGAATATTCGAAAGGTAAGCCTTTGTATGATGTAAAAGAAGTCGGAACAACTGATAAAAGCGGTACGACTGTTACTTTTACTCCAGATGATACAATTTTCCAAGAGATTAGAGAGTATAACTATGCAACTTTAGCAAATCGTTTACGTGAGTTAGCTTTCTTGAATAAAGGAATTAATATTGTATTAGTTGACGAACGTCAAAAAGATGAAGAAGGAAATCCTTTCTCAGAAACTTTTCATTCAGAAGAAGGATTAAAAGAATTTGTTGAATTTGTTGATGGAAACAGAGAATCTATCATGGATAAAGTCATCTTTATGGAAGGTGAGCGTGATGGAATTCCTGTTGAGGTTGCAATGCGATACAATACGTCATATAACGAAAATGTACATTCGTATGTAAATAATATTAATACACACGAAGGAGGAACGCACTTGTCTGGTTTCCGCCGTGCATTGACGCGTACGCTGAAAAAATACGCTGAAGAAAACTTTAATCTTGCAAAAGAAAAAGTTGAGATTGTAGGTGATGATTTCCGTGAAGGATTAACAGCTGTAATTTCGGTGAAAGTTATGGAACCTCAGTTCGAAGGTCAAACTAAAACGAAATTAGGAAACTCTGAAGTTTCTCCTGCGGTTGATAAAATCGTTGCAGAAATGTTAACAAATTTCTTAGAAGAAAATCCAGCTGAAGCGAAAATAATTGTTGATAAAGTAATTTTAGCAGCAAAAGCGCGTCAAGCAGCTAAGAAAGCTCGTGAAATGGTACAACGTAAGAATCCTATGGGAGGAAGCGGATTACCAGGGAAGTTAGCAGACTGTTCTTCTCGTAAACCAGAAGAATCGGAATTATTCTTAGTCGAGGGTGATTCTGCCGGAGGAACGGCAAAACAAGGACGTGATCGTCATTTTCAAGCAATTTTACCATTACGTGGTAAGATCTTAAATGTTGAAAAAGCGATGGCGCATAAAGTTTTAGATAACGAAGAAATCAAAAATATTTATACAGCTTTAGGGGTAACAATCGGAACTGAAGAAGATTCGAAAGCACTTAATATTGCAAAACTACGTTACCATAAAGTAGTAATTATGACCGATGCCGATGTCGACGGTTCTCACATCGCGACATTAATTTTGACTTTCTTCTTCCGTTACATGAAAGAATTAATTGAAAACGGACATATTTATATTGCAACACCACCTTTATATTTAATTAAAAAAGGAGCTAAAGCAGAATATGCTTGGGACGAAAAAGATCGTGAACGTTTAACGGCTGAATTCTCTACAGATGGTTCAGGAAAAGGTGTAACGATTCAACGATACAAAGGTCTTGGGGAAATGAACGCCGAGCAATTATGGGAAACGACTCTTAATCCAGAACATAGAACGTTACGTAAAGTAACAATTGATAATGCGACAGAAGCAGATCGTGTATTTTCTATGTTGATGGGTGATGATGTACCACCTCGTCGTGAGTTTATCGAGAAAAATGCACACTACGCAAAAATTGATGTTTAATCAGTTTTAAAATAATACAAAAAATAAATCCAGCTTTTTTTAAGGCTGGATTTTTTTTTGTTAATAATTTATTTAGAAAATTTAATGAATGTATAGCAAGGAATTGTATAGATCATATTATCTATGAATAAATATAATAGGTACTGAAAAGGTTGTTCTATTGAATTATAAATTGTAAAATCAATTGAATAAGAATAAAAAAATCCAGAAAGTAGAACCTTCTGGATTTGAGAAATATTGTGTAAGAAATCTTAAGCGTAATATTTTGCTTTTAATTCTTTTACCTTAGGATCGTCTAAGAATTCATCATATGTCATATAACGATCGATGATTCCGTTTGGCGTCAACTCGATAATACGATTACATGTTGTTTGAATCAATTCGTGGTCATGAGAGCCCATTAAAATTGTTCCTTTGAAATTAACCAAAGAATTATTTAATGCTGTAATCGATTCTAAGTCTAAGTGACCTGTTGGTTCGTCTAATAATAATACGTTTGCACGTAATAACATCATGCGAGAGAACATACAACGCATTTTTTCACCTCCAGATAAAACAGAAGATTTTTTCAATGCTTCGTCTCCAGAGAATAACATTTTACCTAAGAAACCACGCATAAATTCTTCGTGACGTTCTTCATCAGAATCAGTATATTGACGTAACCAATCAACCAAGTTGATATCTTCTTTGAAGAAATCTGTATTATCTAATGGTAAATACGCTTGTGTTGTTGTAATACCCCAAGAGAAATCACCAGAATCTGGTTGAACTTTACCTGATAGAATTTCGAAGAATTGAGAAACAGCTTTCGAATTACGAGAGAAAACACCAATTTTATCACCTTTTTTCAGGTTGATGTTTGCATCTTTAAATAAAACTTCTCCATCTACAGACGCAGATAAATCGTTCACTTCTAAGATTTGATCTCCAGCTTCGCGTGATTGTTCCCAAATAATTGCAGGGTATCGACGAGAAGATGGTTTGATGTCTTCAATATTTAATTTCTCGATCATTTTCTTACGAGAAGTTGTTTGTTTTGCTTTAGCAACGTTAGAAGAGAAACGAGCAATGAAATCTTGTAATTCCTTTTTCTTTTCCTCTGCTTTTTTGTTTTGTTGAGCACGTTGTTTTGCCGCTAATTGAGAAGATTCGTACCAGAATGTATAGTTACCAGAATAAAGATTTAATTTAGAGAAATCTAAATCACAGATATGTGTACAAACTGCGTCTAAGAAGTGACGGTCGTGAGATACAACAATTACTGTGTTTTCAAAATTACCTAAGAAATCCTCTAACCATTGAATTGTATTAACGTCCAATTCGTTGGTAGGCTCATCTAAGATTAACACGTCTGGATTTCCAAATAAAGCTTGCGCAATCAAAATACGAACTTTCGCTTTATTATCTAAATCTCCCATTAACGTATAATGCATATCAGAATCAATTCCTACATTAGATAATAATGTAGCTGCATCAGATTCAGCATTCCATCCATTCATTTCTTCATAGACAACGCCTAATTCTCCTGCTTTGATACCATCTTCTTCAGAGAAATCTTCTTTTGCATATAAAGCATCCATACGTTCTTTAATATCGTATAATACTTTATTTCCACGTAAAACAGTATCCAATACTGTGTACTCGTCGTATTTAAAGTGATTCTGCTCTAAGACAGACATACGCTTCCCTTTTTCTAAACTAACTTGTCCAGAAGTAGGATCGATTTCACCAGATAATATTTTTAAAAAAGTTGATTTTCCTGCTCCATTGGCACCAATTATCCCGTAACAGTTGCCATTTGTAAATTTTATATTAACTTCGTCGAAAAGAACACGCTTTCCGAATTGAAGCGATAAATTAGAAACATTTAACATAATTTTTGGTATGATGTTTGTTTGACCTTCCGGCAAAGTTACAAATTTTAATTGGAATAAAATAAAGTGCAAAAAGAAGTTACGATAAAGAATAAACGTGCAAGGTTTGAATATGAACTATTAGATTCATACGATGCCGGCATCCAATTATTTGGGACTGAAATAAAATCTATCCGAATGGGAAAAGCTTCTATTACAGAAAGTTTTTGTCAAATGAAGGATGGTGAACTCTATATCATTAACATGTTTATAGATGAATATGATTGGGGAACATACTTTAATCATAAGACAAGAAGAGACAGAAAACTTTTATTGCAAAAATCTGAATTGCGAAAATTAGAACGTAAAACTAAAGAAACAGGTTTGACAATTGTAGCAACAACGCTGTATATAAACAACAAAGGGTTGGCAAAATTGAAGATTTATTTAGCAAAAGGGAAGAAACTTTTTGATAAAAGAAATACAATAAAAGGAAAAGATTTGAAAAGAGATTTGGATAGAATGATAAAGAATTCTTAAATTTGTCTTATAATTGTATAAAAATTACATAAAATTTAATATATTTAAAACGCTAAATATTTGATAATGAAAAAGTTTAATCTATTATTATCTGCAGTAGCATTATTCGTAGCGGGTAATTCTTTTGTAGACGCTCAGAATTCTAAGAATCCTTGGGCTATTACAGTTGGTGCTCACGCAGTTGATCACAACTCGGCAACTGGTCCATTCAACCAGTATTTCAAAACAGATAACTGGGATATCGTTCCTCCTTTATCTAAATTGTCTATTATTCGTAACTTAAACAGATCTTTCGATGTTGATTTAACTGCTTCTGTAGGTGAAATTGATAACAACAGATTAGCTGTTAAAGATGAATTATTCATCAACGCTGGTTTAGGTTTACGTTATAAATTAGCTAATGGTTATATCTTAAAAGAAGATTCTTGGTTTGATCCATACGTACGTGTAGGTGCTGGATACCACAGATATGATTACACAGGGTTACAATTCCCGTTAACTGCATACTATGGTAATGAGAATGGAGGTACTTACCAAATTACTGAAGCTGAAGACTTAGAAAAAAATCATTTCGTAGCATCTTTAGGAGCAGGGGTTAACTTTTGGTTTACTAAAAACTTTGGTTTAAACGTTGCTTCTGACTACAATTGGTTACCAGCTTACGGAGGAAACAACTATTTTGACTTCTTCCAACATACAGTAGGAGTTACTTTCCGTTTCGGAAAACAAGATAGAGATAATGATGGTATTCCAGATGATGAGGATGCATGTCCAGATACTCCGGGTATTGCTACAGGTGATCCTGCAACAAACGGATGTCCTGATACAGATGGTGACGGTGTATTTGATAAAGATGATGAATGTCCAACGGAATTTGGTTTAGCTGAGTTTAACGGATGTCCTGATACAGATGGTGATGGTGTTCCAGATAAAGATGATGCTTGTCCAGAAGTTGCTGGTCCAGTAGAAAACAACGGATGTCCATGGCCTGATACAGATGGTGACGGAATCTTAGATAAAGACGATGCTTGTCCAAACGAGGCTGGTTTAGCTGAGTTCCAAGGTTGTCCTGATACTGACGGAGATGGTATTCCAGATAAAGATGACGCTTGTCCAACTGAAAAAGGACCAAAAGAAAATAACGGATGTCCTTGGACAGAAGTTCACGTAGCTAAACGTTTATCTAACATTTTATTCGAATACAACTCTGATAAAATCGTTCCATCTTCTTATGATGATGTACAAGTTGCTGCTCAAATTTTAAACTCTGATGATTTAAAAACTAAAAGCTTCTACTTAGATGGACATGCTGACCAAAGAGGTTCTGCGGCTTACAACAAAACTTTATCTTTAAAACGTGCTAAAGCATTAGTTAAGATTTTATCTGAAAGAGGTGGAGTTGACGCTAACCGTTTAACTGCTCGTGGATTAGGAGAGTCTCAATTATTATGTACTGAGGAAACAGAAGAATGTTACCAAAGAAACAGACGCGTTGAAGTTTTACCTAAAAACGCTACAGTTACTGAAACTAAAGTTGTAAAACCAGCTACAAAAAAGAAAAAATAATTCTTTAAAAAGCTTACAATAATGAAAGCCACCTCATTTGAGGTGGCTTTTTATTTATATTCTATCAGAATTAGTAAATTATTTTATATAAAAAATATAAGCTTGATGTTTAAAATTGGCAATGATTTTTAGTAAATTAAAATACTTTTCGTTAGATTAGTCTTTCAAAGATTTATTACTTTTGCTTCAATTATACTCAACCTTAAAATGGCTATAAAAAATACTCAAGAAACACCTAAAACTTCTAAGAAACAAATTATTAAAACAATTGTAGGTATTATATTTTTAGTACTTGGATTATTGTTGTTTGTTTCGTTTTTATCTTATTTTTTTAATGGTTTAATCGATCAGAGTCAAATCTCCGATTTATTGGATAAAAGTGAAACTGCTGAAAATATTTTTGGTAAGTTCGGCGCTTTATTGGGAGAAACTTTCATCTTACAAGGCATTGGTATTGTGTCTTTTTTTATCCCAATTTTCTTTATGTTGTTAGGAATAAAAGTGGCTACGAACTGGAAAAAAATTAAACCATTTAAAACACTTTATCAAAGTATATTTTTTATGATTTGGCTACCGATCTTCTTCGGATGTATTCTTCCACAACAACATATGCTTTCAGGTGTAATGGGGTTTGAAGTCAATGATTTTTTAAATAGTTTCATCGGTAAGTTGGGTGTTGTTTTATTGTTATTTGTTAGTTTATTGATTTATTGTGTGATTCATTTTAGAATGACATATCAATCTATCCAACAAAAAATGGAGGAACGCGCGAAACAAAAAGAACTTGATCGCATTGAAAAAGAACAAGAAAAAATTAAAAAGGAGCAACTCGAATTAAGAAAACGTAAAGAAGAAGAAGAGCAAGAAAAAATTAATAAATTCAATCAAGAAGTTGAAAAACAACAAGAAAATGAATCGATTGAAGAGTTGAAATTGGTCGAGAATTTTGAAAAAGAAGCAATCAAATCACATACAGTTAGTCCAAATGAATCTTTTTCGCAAGAGTTTACTATAAATCAACCACAGGAGGAAGAGCAAATTGAAGAAAGTCCTGTTAATATAACCGAATTGGTGGTTGATGAGATAGAAGAAAATAGTGAAATTGAACCAATAACAGAAAATTCAGTTACAAGTTCTAAACAAGAAGGTTCTAATGATTTAGAATTGAAAGTTCAAAAAATTGACGAAGAAGAAGAATTTGAAGCTACTTCTGCACGATTGGTTCAAGAACAAGGCGAATATAACCAACGTTTAGATTTACCAAATTTTCAATTTCCACCGATTTCATTATTGAAAAAATATGATTCAGGAAATACATTAATCGATCAAAAAGAATTAGAATCCAATAAAAATAAAATTATCGAAACTTTAGGTAACTACGGAATCGGTATTTCACAAATTACGGCAACGATAGGTCCAACTGTAACACTTTACGAGATTGTGCCGCAAGCAGGAGTTCGTATTTCTAAAATTAAGAATCTTGAAGATGATATAGCATTAAGTTTAGCTGCACTTGGTATTCGTATTATTGCACCAATTCCAGGAAAAGGAACCATTGGTATCGAAGTTCCGAACTCTAATCCATCTATGGTTTCGATGCATTCTGTAATAGCTTCTCAAAAATTTCAGAATTCTGATATGGAATTACCTATTGCTTTTGGTAAAACAATTACGAATGAAACGTTTGTTGCTGATTTAGCTAAAATGCCTCACTTGTTAATGGCGGGAGCAACTGGACAAGGGAAATCGGTAGGACTGAATGCAATTATTGCATCGTTGTTGTACAAAAAACATCCATCAGAATTGAAATTTGTAATGGTCGATCCAAAGAAAGTAGAGTTGACACTTTACTCGAAAATAGAACGTCATTACTTAGCTAAATTACCTGATGCAGAAGAAGCAATTATCACAGATAATACGAAAGTAATCAATACACTGAATTCGCTTTGTATAGAAATGGATGATCGCTACGAATTACTTAAGAATGCTTTCGTTCGTAATTTGAAAGAATACAATGCGAAGTTTAAAGAACGTAAATTAAACCCAGAAGCTGGACATCGATTTTTACCATATATCGTTTTAATCGTAGATGAGTTTGCAGATTTGATTATGACAGCTGGTAAAGAAGTAGAACTACCTATTGCTCGTTTAGCTCAGCTGGCTCGTGCTGTTGGAATTCACTTGATTGTTGCTACACAACGACCTTCTGTAAATGTTATTACAGGTACAATTAAAGCTAACTTTCCAGCTCGTGTAGCGTTTCGTGTAACATCTAAAATAGATTCGAGAACAATTTTAGATTCTCCTGGAGCTGATCAATTAATTGGAAAAGGAGATATGCTATTTACGACTGGAAATGATTTAGTGCGACTACAATGTGCTTTTGTGGATACACCAGAAGTTGATAAAATCACCGAGTTTATTGGAGAACAACGAGGCTATCCAGATGCTTTACATTTACCAGAATATGTTGGCGAAGATGGAGGTTCTAATTTAGATATTGATTTATCTGATCGTGATGTGTTATTTGAAGATGCTGCACGATTGATTGTAATGAATCAACAAGGTTCTGCATCTTTATTACAACGAAAATTAAAATTAGGATATAACCGAGCAGGACGATTAATTGATCAATTAGAAGCCGCTGGAATTGTTGGACCTTTTGAAGGAAGCAAAGCACGTCAAGTATTGATACAAGATGACATGAGTTTGGAACAGTTGTTGAATAATTTGAACTAAAATTTATTAAAAACAGATAGAAATTTAAATTGTATGAAAAAGATATTTTATTCTTTCATACTCTTATTAGTAGGGGTTGGAACATTAAACGCTCAATCAGCAAAACAAATCTTAGACAAAGTTTACGCAAAATATACCAACGCAAACTCGTATTATATTAAGTTTGATTTTAGTCATTCGACTAATGGAAAATCGATGAATCAAACAGGAGAAGTTTTCTCGATGAAACAAAAATTTAATTTGAATGTAGGAGACATCAATCAAATATACACAGGAACAAAGTTATATACGATAGCAAAAGATGACAAAGAAGTAACAGTTTCTGATGCGTCAAATACAGATGATTTTTTAACTCCAACTAAAGTTTTGAATACCTATCGAACAGATTTTAGTTATGCGTTAACAGATAAAAAAACAGTAGGAGGTAAGTCGATTCAGTATATAAAATTAACGCCAACTAAAACATCTTCAATTAAATATTCGATTTTAGGAGTTAATACAGCAAATAATCAAATCCATGATTATAAAGAATATGGTAAAAATGGAGATACAATGTCTATCGTTGTAAAAGATTACGTTCAAAATTTACTTATTCACAAAAGTTACTTTAACTTTGACCAAAAGAAATATAAGTCGCAAGGCTATATTATTACACAATTATAATCAATGTTAAAAAAGCTTGACTGGTATTTAATTAAGACCTTTTTAGGTCCATTTTTTTTCATTTTTAGTGTTCTGTTTTTCATCTTTATTGTGCAGTTTGCATGGCAAGAAATGGAAAAATTTATTGGAAAAGGTTTAGAATGGTACACTATAGCGGAATTACTTTTTTATTTTGGTATTAACGTGGTGCAACTTGTACTGCCACTTACCATTCTTTTGGGGTCGATTATGACAATGGGAGGATTTGGTGAGCGTTACGAGTTGGCAGCAATGAAAGCGTCTGGAATCTCTTTAACAAGAATTCTTGCCCCACTTTTTGGATTAATTATGTTAATGTCAATAGGGTTGTATTATTTTGGAGACAAAGTAATGCCTTATTCTCAACGAAAAGCAAGAACAATGCTCTATAGTATTTTACAGACAAAACCTACTGTAAATATGAAAGAAGGTGTTTTTATTGAAACGGTTCCTGGTTTTCAGATGAAAATTAATAAAGTTTCTGGTGAAAATTCTGAAAAGTTAGAAGATGTTTTTGTTCATCAAAATGCAGCTTTTGGAGAAGATGGAATGACAATAATTGCCAAAAGAGGAAATCTTGCTCCTGATAAAAACGATAACCATTACATGAAAATGGAGCTTTTTGATGGAATTGCTTATACAGATAATATTAAGAATAAAAATTTAGATCAACGATTACGTCAAGAAAATCAATATACAAAGTTTGATACGCTTAATTATTACATTGATATTTCGGATATTTTAAATTCAGGGAAAGACGAAGATCCAGGAAACTCGTATAAATATTTGGATGGAAAAGGTCTGAGACATTTGATAGATTCGTTAAATGTAGATTATAAAAAGTATTATTCAGATTTAAAAACAAATATGTTCAATCAGAATTATTATTACTTTCATAAAATGAAAGAGATTGATTCTGTAAATACCAAAATGATTTTCGATATAAAAGAACATTCTGCTCAAGATCAAGACAGAATTATCAATCAATCGATACAAATGGTAAATCGAGATCAAGAAAATATGTTATTTTCTGAACAAGAAATTATAGGTCGAGAAAAACTATATGCAAAAGTAAACATTCATTACAACCGAAACTTTTCGTACGCAGTAACGTGTATTATTTTCTTTTTGATAGGATCTTCGTTAGGAGCAATTGTTAAAAAAGGAGGAATTGGAATGCCGGTTGTTATTTCTATTGTCATATTCGTTATCTATTTTATTCTAAATTTCTCCGCAGAAAACATGGCGAAAAATGGTAAATTAGACTCAACTTTTGCTGCTTGGGCAGCGAATATTATAGCACTTCCATTCTCTATTTTATTTAGTTATAAAGCCAACCAAGACTCAGGATTATTTGACATAAGTATTTACATCGATCCGATTATAAAATACTTTAATAAGTTTAAGAAAACAAACAAAAACGAGGAGCATTCTCGTTATCAATAATATAAAACAATGGAAAATAGATCATCTCAATTAAACACAATTGAAGAAGCTTTAGAAGATTTAAAACAAGGAAAAGTTATCATTGTAGTTGACGATGAAGATCGTGAAAATGAAGGAGATTTCCTATGTATCGCCGAGTTTGCTACACCAGAAGTCATCAACTTTATGGTAACGCATGGACGCGGATTGGTTTGTACACCACTTACACAAAAAAGATGTAAAGCTTTAGGCTTAGATCTTATGGTTGGTCACAATACAGCGATTTATGAAACGAATTTTACCGTTTCTGTCGATTTACAAGGACATGGTTGTACAACAGGAATTTCGGCTTCGGATCGTTCAAAAACTATTCAAGCCTTAATTGATGAAAATACAAATCCTGATGATTTAGGTAAACCAGGACATATTTTTCCTTTAATAGCGAAAGATGGAGGGGTTTTGGTTCGCATGGGACATACAGAAGCAGCTGTTGATTTGGCGCGTATGGCAGGACATTATCCTGCTGGATGTATTGTTGAAATATTGAAAGAAGATGGAGAGATGGCTCGTCTTCCTGAATTATTGGAGATTGCGAAAAATTTTGATCTTAAAATCGTTTCGATTGAAGATTTAATTGCATATAGATTAGAAAACGAATCGTTGGTAAAACGTATTGAAGAATTTCCTGCAAAAACTAAATTTGGAGATTATGATTTAGTTGCTTATCAACAAACAACAAACAACCAAATTCACTTTGCACTAAAAAAAGGAAAATGGTCAAAAGATGATGTTGTTCCTGTACGTGTAAAATCGACAAACAGTTATTATGACTTATTTAGCGCTTTACAAAATGGAGAAACGCCATTGTTAGAAAAAACAATGAACATTATCAACGAAGAAGAAAAAGGAGTTATTATTTTTATCAATAATATTCAGAATTCTGAATTAGTTGAACAGAAATTAGAAATTTTCAAAAGCTATTCTGAAGGAAAATCTAAATCGGGGATTTTACCAGCAGACGAAAAAGATCATGGAATTGGATCGCAAATTATCAAAGATTTAGGTATCCAAAAAATGAATTTAATTACACGAACAGTCGAAAAGCCTCATACTACACAATATGGTTTAGAGATTGTAAAATGTACAAAATTGTAAGAAAATAATATAGAACTAAAAAAAGCTTCTCACAAGAGAAGCTTTTTTTATTAATCATCATAATATTTAATGCGCATAATGTTTACGAGAAACAAGATGCAGAATTTTTTGAACTGATTTTGTGTTTTTGTAAAGATTCCAATTCATTAATAAAACACTGAATAAAATTACTGCTAATCCATAGATCTGCAAATGAGTTATGACATCATCTGAGAAAAAATAACTTAACGCTACTGCTACAATTGGATTAACGTAAGCATAAGTAGAAACTTCTACGGCTGGACGATGTTGTAACAGCCAAACATAAGATCCAAATGCAAGAATAGAGCCAAAAGTTGTTAAATAAGCCATTGCTAACCAATCTTCTGTCGTTACATTCGTAAGATTGAAATTGGCATACTCTCCATTGAATATGGCAACAGTATTGAATAATACACCAGCAGTAATCATTTGCCAAGCTGTTTTTACCATGATATGCAACTCTTCTTTTGGTTTTGTAACTTCTTTTTTCTGTTTGTCCGTCACATATTTAGAATACAAAGAACCCAATGTCCAAGCGATAGAACAAAAGATTAAAACAATCAATCCAATCATATTTAAGAATTGCTGATCTGCGTCTGCGTGTACAGTAGTCGTTTGTTCGTAGAATAGCATCAAAACACCTATAAAACCAAACAGTACACCTAATACAGTGGGAATACTTGAAAAATTTTGTTTCCATTTTGGTTTATCTAATACAATGAACCAAATAGCTGCCGAAGCTGCCATAATCGCAACAATTCCACTTGGTAAAAATTGCTCAGACCAAATAATTCCGGCCATATCAATAAAAAGTAGCATAAAACCCGTAAACATACATTGTTTTACGATTTGTTTATCCCAAAGTTTATAGCCTTTTAATTTGCAATACCCCATCAATAATGTACTCGCTCCAATAAAACGAAACGAGCCCAAAATAAATGGACTAAAGCCATGTAATGCCTTATCTATAAAAAAATAAGTTGACCCCCAAACGACATAAACCACGAAATACGCTGCAATAATCAGCCACTTGCTTGGTTGATTCCCTTTCATTCAATCTTCAATTTTAATTCGTTGGTATAACGATATTTTGTTCTTCTTTTATTGTTTGTAAAACGATAGTTGTTCGTGTAGAGGTGATTCCACCAATTTTGCTAAGGTGTTTACGCATTAATTCTACTAAACCTTCGTTATCAGAAGTTCTTACTTTGATTAAATAACCATCATCTCCAGCGATATCATGAACTTCTAAAACTTCTGGAATTTGAGCAAGCTGTTTTCCTACTGTTTCATCTCCGATAATATCTACCGTTTTGATAAACATGTATGAAAGTAATTTTTGACCAACTGCCACTGGATTTATTTTTGCATGATAAGCTAAAATAACTTGTTTGTTTTCAAGCTTCTTTACACGTTCTAATATACCAGAAGGTGCCATTCCCAATTCTCTTGCAATATCGGCATTATTAATACGCGCATTTTCTTGCATTAATCGCATGATTTTCAAATCAGTAGCGTCTAAATTAAATTCTATTTTTTCCATTTCGACTGCAAAATTAAGGTTTTTTGAATAATATTCAAAAAATATATTAATAAATGTACTTTATTCTTGATATGATTTTAAACCATAAATTAAATTTAGTATTCCTGCCAAGTATTAAACCATTCTTCATAAAAAAAAGCTGCCCAATACTGGACAGCTTATGTTATTTAAAAATTTCCGTTAGAGAATTAGTTTCCTCCTTCTTCCATTTTCTTTTTCAATGCAGCTAATGAATCGATATCTCCTAATGTAGATGTTTCAATTGTGTTAGATGAATTGTTGTTGTTATTGTTGTTAGAAGTTCTTTCAGCTTTAACTTCTTCCTCACGGAAAGTTGCTGTATGAGAAACTACTACACGACGGAATTCTTTATTGAATTCGATTACTTTGAAAGATGTTTCTTCACCTTTTTTGATACGAGATCCGTCTTCCTTCTCTAATGTACGAGCTGGAGCGAAAGCTTCAACATCAGCATCTTCGAATTGAACTGTAGCACCTTTGTCAAATACGTCAACTGCAACACCTGTGTGAGTTGTACCTACAGCATATTTAGCTTCGTACTGATCCCAAGGGTTTTCAGTTAATTGTTTGTGACCTAAAGATAAACGACGAGCTTCTACGTCTAATTCTAAAACTACTACGTCTAAGATATCATCAACTGCACAGAATTCTGATGGGTGTTTGATTTTCTTAGTCCAAGATAAGTCAGAGATGTAGATTAATCCGTCAACACCTTCTTCTAATTCTACGAATACACCGAAGTTAGTGAAGTTACGAACTTTACCTTTGTGAGTAGAACCTACTGGGTATTTAGTTGTAATATCTGTCCAAGGATCTGGCGTTAATTGTTTGATACCTAAAGACATTTTTCTTTCTTCTCTATCTAAAGTTAAAACTACTGCTTCAACTTCATCACCTACTTTTACGAAATCTTGAGCAGAACGTAAGTGAGTAGACCATGACATTTCAGAAACGTGGATTAAACCTTCTACACCTGGAGCAACCTCAACGAATGCACCGTAGTCAGCTAAAACAACTACTTTTCCTTTAACTTTATCACCAACTTTGATATCAGCATCTAAAGCATCCCATGGGTGAGCTTCTAATTGTTTAATACCTAATTGGATACGAGATTTATCTTCGTCGAAATCTAAGATTACAACGTTGATTTTTTGTCCATCTTCTAAGATTTCAGATGGGTGGTTGATACGAGACCAAGATAAGTCTGTAATGTGGATTAAACCGTCAACACCTCCTAAGTCTACGAATACACCGTAAGATGTGATGTTTTTAACTTCACCTTCTAATACTTGTCCTTTCTCTAATTGAGCAACGATTTCTTTTTTCTGAACTTCGATATCAGCCTCGATTAACGCTTTGTGAGAAACAACTACGTTTTTGAATTCTGGGTTGATTTTAACAACTTTGAACTCCATAGTTTTTCCTACGAATTGTTCGTAATCACGGATTGGTTTAACATCGATTTGAGAACCTGGTAAGAAAGCTTCAATTCCGAATACGTCAACAATCATACCTCCTTTAGTACGAGCTTTGATGTAACCGTTAACGATTTCTTGAGAATCGTGTGCTTTGTTCACAGCATCCCATGCATTTAATGTACGAGCTTTTTTGTGAGATAAAATTAATTGTCCATTTTTATCTTCACGTTGATCAACCATTACTTCAACGATATCTCCAACTTTTAAATCTTGGTTGTAACGGAATTCGTTTAATGAAATAACACCTTCTGATTTGAAGTTGATGTCAACGATAGCTTCTTTATCTGTAATACGTACAACTTGTCCTTTGAATACTTCATTCTCATGTAAGTCTTCTAAAGTTGTATCGTACATTTGCTCTAATTCAGCTTTTTCTTTACGATCTTCTTCGTTTAATCCTGATTCGAAAGATTCCCAATCAAATGATTCTGGCGCTACGTTTGCATTAGCAGACGCATCTAATACTGGAGTGTTTAATACAACTTCTTTTACCTCCTCTTGTTTTGTTTCTTTAGACATAATTCTAAAAATTTGTATCTCAATCAATTTTATTTTTGGAATCTTAAAATGCAAATAAATGACCGAGAGATGTTTAACTTAATAATTAATCGCTTGATTCCTAATTCATTTAAGCGAGTGCAAAGATAAACAATAAAAATTAATTTTTTGGAATAATTTTCGCTTCAACTCAAAGAAATTTAAGTTTTTATAAACTCAATACACGTTTGTTTATTTGTAACTTGTAAACGAATCTAAATCTTATGGATAGTTTAAAGAAAATAAAACGCTTTTCGAAAATCGTAAAAGTCGTTTCTAAATATGGTTTTGAAGAAATCCTTTCTCGTGGAAATGATTTGTTTCATTCTGACCAAAATACTGATTTCTTCAATAGTTCTTTCAATCAAAGGTTTCGAATGGCTTTGGAAGAACTCGGACCAACCTATATAAAATTTGGTCAATTATTAAGTAATCGAAAAGATTTGGTTCCTGAATCATTGGTCGAAGAGTTGAAAAAATTACAAGATAATGTCCCGCCTGAAGAGATTGATATTTATCAAAGAATAAAAGACGAATTTGGAATAGAACCAGACGAACATTTTCTTTCAATAGAACAACAACCTTTTGCTGCAGCCAGTATTTCACAAGTTTACCGCGCTACATTATTGAATGGTGAAAAAGTCGTGTTCAAAGTGAAGCGATCAAACATTCAACATATCATCGAATCAGATTTGGCCTTGATTCGTGATATCGTTCTTTTTTTAGAAAAGAAATACGAGAAGTTACAAAAGTTATTCATTTCTGAAATTGAAAAATCATTCGAAAATTCAATTCTAAAAGAACTTTCTCTAACGAACGAATTTCAAAATATCGAACGTTTTAGAAAAAATTTCGAGAAAAGTAAAGATGTTTACGTGCCTAAAACATACGAAGACTATTCGAATAATAATTTTCTTTGTATGGAATTAATCGAGGGTTTTAAAGTAAATGATGTTGAGCAATTGGAAGCGTTGGGACTTGACCCAAAAAAAATCGTGCAAAAAGGGTTTGATATTTATTTGAAACAATTGTTAGATGATGGTTTTTTTCATGCCGATCCTCATCCAGGTAATATTTTTATTTTGCAAGACGGTCGAATAGCTTTCATCGATTTTGGCTCGATGGGAATTTTAGCAATCAACGAAAAAGAAGCATTAGAAAATGTTGTCATTGATTTTGGTTTGAAAAATCCAAAACGTATTGTTCGTTCACTCAAAAAAATGGCGATTAAACATTATATCGAAAATGATAAACAATTGGAACGTGATATTGCTGATATTTTTGACTATTTAGAATACAATACAGTTGACACCATTGAAGTTCAGGTAATCATCAAAAAATTTAATCATATTCTACAGCGTAATCATGTGTTATTACCTGAATATGTTTATATCTTATTAAGAGGAATTGCGCTTATAGAAGGGATTGGTCAACAATTGCATGCTGATCTTAATGTACAACGTTCGATGCGTCCGTATGCAATAAAATTAGCTCGTCAGAAATTTCATCCTAAATATTTGAGTAAAAAGACGATTGATAATTTCAAGGATATTCAAGATTTAATCAACGATTTACCAGAAGATACATTAAAGCTAATCGAAAAAATAAACAACGATAAATTAGCGCTTAATTTTAAGATTGATGAAATCGATAATATTCAGAAACTCATAAAAGACAGTGTCAA
Source organism: uncultured Empedobacter sp. (assembly GCF_937930195.1). Lineage (NCBI taxonomy): Bacteria > Pseudomonadati > Bacteroidota > Flavobacteriia > Flavobacteriales > Weeksellaceae > Empedobacter > uncultured Empedobacter sp. The sequence goes on along the minus strand of NZ_CALGVK010000133.1, from coordinate 24,403 downwards.
TAAAATAGTGTTAGCTTTATTAACATTAACTTTTGGAATTGGTGGAAGTATGTTAGCCAATACAACCGTTCGTCCCATGATTTTAGACATGCCAATGCTTTCTTGGGTTGGGTATTTATTATCTGTTTTTACGGCGAGTTGTATTATTATTTTAGTCTTTAGAAAAAAGTAGATTTAAAATTTAGCTTTAAAATTAAGCATCAAAAAGAAAGTATTTTTATAAGAAACTTAAAACTATTATATTTGCATTTGTATGGAAAATTTTGTTGTTTCAGCCAGAAAATATCGCCCACTAAATTTTGAAGATGTAGTTGGACAAGCGTCTATTACAAATACTTTAGAACAAGCGATAAAGTCTAATCAATTGCCACAAGCACTTTTATTTTGTGGTCCAAGAGGTGTTGGGAAAACAACATGCGCCAGAATTTTAGCACGTAAAATTAACGAAGAAAATGGAGTAGAAGGTGATCAAGATTTTACTTTCAATATTTTCGAGTTAGATGCAGCATCAAATAATTCGGTGGATGATATACGAAATCTAATCGATCAAGTACGTATTGTTCCTCAAATTGGAAAATATCGTGTGTATATTATTGATGAGGTTCATATGTTATCAACAGCAGCTTTTAATGCTTTTTTGAAAACATTAGAAGAGCCACCAGCGCATGCTATTTTTATTTTGGCAACTACAGAAAAACATAAAATTATTCCTACGATTCTTTCTCGATGTCAGATTTATGATTTCAAACGAATAGGAGTTGAAGATATCAAAGGACATCTCAAAAATGTTGCAGATAAAGAACAAGTAACTTTCGAAGATGATGCGCTGCATTTGATTGCGCAAAAAGCAGATGGAGCTTTACGTGATTCGTTGTCGATTTTTGATCGAATGGCAACTTTTACAAATAAAAATTTGACGTATTCCGCTGTTGCAGAAAACTTGAATGTATTGGATTACGATTATTATTTCAAGATGACAGATGCGTGTTTGGAAAATGATATTCCGCAAGCAATGTTGCAACTGAACGACATTTTAAATAAAGGATTTGATGCCCATCTTTTTATTTGTGGCTTAGGTGCACATTTCCGCGATTTGTTGATGTCTAAAACAGCTAATACCGTTAGTTTGTTAGAAGTAGGAGAACGTATCAAAGCGAAATACTTAGAACATGCTCAAAAATGTTCGGCTTCATTTTTATTTGGTGCGATAGAAATCTGTAATGAAGCAGATTTAAATTACAAATCGAGTAAGAATCCACGTTTAACAGTTGAAATTGCTTTGATGCAATTAGCTTCTTTAACTGCTGAAGAAAACGGTCTTAAAAAAAAAAGTATAGGATAGTTCCTCCATCTTTTTATTTGTCAAAAGAACAACAAACGACTACAATTGCGGTACCTTCAGTTCATCAAAACAACATGGTACAGCAAAATGAAGAGTCTCAATCGCAGGTACATTTTAATGTGAAAAAATCGGTGATTTCGGAAGAGGTCAAAGCATATACACGTGCTTCAAAACCAATTAAAATCAGCGGTAATTCATCATTTAGTTTGAAAATGGCTTTACCTGGAGCAAAAGTACAAGAACATCAAGAAGAAATACTACGAGATGATTTGCCACGAGAAAAATTTACATTAGAACAAGTAAATGAAGGATGGAAAAGATTCTTGGATCGTTTGAAAATCGAACATAACATTCCGTCTTATAATGCATTGATGACAACAGAGCTTGGTTTGGAAGGGGATGAAATTATTTTCGAGTTTTCTTCACATTCATCTGAACAGGAATTTGAGGAATACCGTGATCGAATTAGAAATAGTTTAAGAGCATTTCTAAAGAATCATTATTTCACGATTCAAATCAAATTTTCGGAGAAGGAAGCTACAAATCATATCTTATCGAATAAAGAGAAATTTAAACTATTATCAGACAAAAACCCTGTTTTGTTAAAATTAAAAGAAGAATTTGGGTTAGATTTGTATGATTAATGAAAGTTTCTTATTAAACTTGCAATAAATTTTTATAAATAATGAAAAAAGTTCTTTTAGGGATTTTTGTTGTTGCGTCGTTAGTGTCTTGTAACAAAGGAAAATCTGTAGACAAATTAGAAAGCGAAGATCAAAAAGCTTCTTATGCTTTCGGAACTGGTCTTGGTGAGCAAATCAAAGGTCTTGGAGGACGTTTAGTTGAGACAGATAGTATCAACTACGATCAATTAGAAAAAGGGATCAGAGATTATTTAAAAGCTGGAAAAGAGAGTAGAGAATCTTACGCGATTGGACAGCAAGTTGGTCAACAAATTGAGACGGTTATCAACCAACAACAATTGGATCAAATGGACAAAGATATTATTGTTCAAGGGATTATGGATGTTGTACGTCACAAAAAATTGTTGATTACACAAGAAGCAGGAATGGGAATTTTGGATACGTATGCAAAAAATCACCAACAAAACTTGGTTAAGAAAAATGCAGACGAATCTAAAAAATTAGTAGACGAGAAGAAAAAAGCTTCTGGTGCTAAAACGACTGCTTCAGGATTAGTTTATGTTGTAGAAAAAGAAGGAACAGGTGCTAAACCAAACATTAATAGTATTGTTAAAGTAAAATATACTGGTAAAATTTTAGCTACTGGTAAAACTTTTGATAGTACAGACAAAAATCCAGAAGCTAAAGGAGGTGTAGAATTTCCTTTGAATCAAGTTATTCCAGGATGGTCAGAAGGTTTACAATTAATGTCTAAAGGCGCAAAATACAAATTCTATATTCCTGCAAACTTAGGTTACGGTGAAATGGGAGCTCCAGGTGGACAAATTGGACCAAACCAAGCGTTAGAATTCGAAGTTGAATTAGTAGACTTTAAAGAAGGTCAACCAGCTCCACAAGGTCAACCAGGTGCGCAAGGACAAGGTTTATCAGAAGAGCAAATGAAAGAATTACAAAAACAATTCGAAGCGCAAGCTCAACAAGGTAAATAATCAATAGGTTACATACAAACTAAAAATCCCACTCGATGAGTGGGATTTTTTTATGCATTATATTTTAATTTATTTCAGATAATTAAAAATTTTATTGGCTTCAACAGAGCCTTTTCTAATCGTTACAAGATTTTTATTCTTGTCGAATAAATAGAATGTAGGAATTGAAGTTGGTTGAAAAATAGGACCAAACTCATAATTAGAATCGTATAATAATTCTACATTTTTATTGTTTACAAATTTTGGTGCATGTTGATTTAAAAATGGAATAGCATCTTTTGCTTCGTATTCGGAAACTAAAATAATTTGTGTGTTTTTGAAATGTTCTTCGTAATTGTTGTTAAAGTGATTTAACGCTAATTGACAGTGGATACATGTTGGTGAGTATAAAACAATCAAAGTTTGTTTTCCTTTTTTGATTTCTTTTGAATCGAAAATTCCATCGGATTGCATTTTTACAAAAGAAAATTCTGGAATAGTTGTTAATGTATTTTCAGTTTGTGCGAATGTAAAAATCGAACAAAAGAATATGACTAAAGCAGTAAGTTTTGTTTTCATGTTGTTAAGAAAAATTTTGACGGAAGTTAATCAATTCTATTCAAAATAAAAACGACAGTTAATAAAACTGTCGTTTTCCTATTTTAAAAATGCTAAAAATTTAAAGTTGAGAAAAGAAATTAGAATTTAAATACAACTTGTGCAGCCATATTAAATGGATCGATTTGGTTGATGTAACCTCCACGGTAATATGAGTTGTATCCAACTTCATCTGTAATATTATTAAAGAATAATCGGAAATCAAATCTTTTCATTGAATAGCTTAATTGTGCATTAAGAGTAGTCATTTCTGGCATTAAAAAAGGTGCCTGCCCATTCATGACATTTCCATGAGAATCTCTTGTTGTAGCTTGATCGTTAACTGGTCTTGATCCAACATAATATACACCTAATGATACACCTAAACCATCTGCAAAAGTGTTTGTTTTTTGGAATTTATATTGTACCCAAGCATTTGCAGTTGAGTAAGGTGAGTTCATGGGACGAGAACCTTCTACATAAGCTGGAGAATTTTTGTATCCCACATCAGTGTAAGAATAACCCAATAATACTTGTACGTTAGGTAGAGGTCGTCCAGTTACTTCAAGTTCAAGACCTTCTCTTCTTAAACTTCCTGCGTAATCGTAGAAATTCGTTGGAGCATTTGTGATAGGATCGTAATATTGGTATGTTAAATTATCTTCGTTCATATTGAAGTAATTTACATTTGCTCTGAAACGATCATTAAACCATGATGTTTTGATTCCTGCTTCAAATTGATCTGTTGAAGAAGCGCCGGCTGTTGTACCATCAATCATTTTTCTGGCTGCAGAACGCAAACTTGTTGTTGTTGCATAAGTACCATAAAAGTTGATGTTTTTTGTAGGACTTACCATTAATCCAATCATCGGATCTATAGCACTGTCTTTGTAATCATTTGCATAAGAATAACGAGCAGAAGCAACTAACGTAACAAAATCAGCATAACTGATTCGTTGTTGAGCCATAAAACCATAAGAAGTCATTTTACTCATTTCTGATTTTCCCAATCGTAAAGCATCAAGTTGATTAGCATCTAAGTCGATATGATTGGTGTTAGCTTCATAAGCATTAATACGATCTAAATTTAATAATGGATTAATTTCTTTATCATTTGTATCAACTACAATTTTTCCATTTTCATCTCTATAGTTATTCGCAGAAGTGCGAGAGTCTGTTCGTGTAGATGATAAATCGTATCCAACTTGCCAAGACCATTTGAATTTTCCAAACATAAAGTCTTTTCCCATTACATCAATCTGTAATGTTGAATTTCGATCATCTTTAAAGCTTCTTCCTAATCCTCTATCTCTCAAATGTCCATTTCCACTACCTTTTACAGCAGTTAAAGTAGAAGCTATTTGATCTCTTTCGTAAGTATTAGCCATGTATGCAGCGCGTACATTAATTTTATCTGTTAATTGACGAGTAATTCGAGCAGAATAAGAAAATGTTTTCATTTCTTCGTTATCGATATCATACCCTAAAAAGCGTGAGCCGAAATCAATTAAACCATTTTCTGTGATATCTTTTGTATTGAAAGTTCCTCTATCTGGAGTTGCCTCACCATTAAAGTAATCAAATTCAGCCACAAATTCCGTTTTATCATCGATCTTCCAACCAATAGAAGGATTGATATAAAGTCGATTTTTATTGATTACATCTCTGTAGCTATCCGCTTGTTCATAAGCTCCATTAATTCGTACCGCTAAGTTTTTGTTTTCAGTTAAAACACGTTGTACGTCAAATGTTGTTCTAATCTGATTCCAAGAACCAACACGTAAACCAAGGTTACCTGCATTTATGTAGCGAGGTGTTTTTGTAATGACATTTATTACTCCTCCTGCAGAACCCAATCCATTTGCCATTCCCTGAGTTATTGCCGCAGCACCACGAATAACTTGTAAAGATTCTACGCCTTGCATGTCAACAACACCTGATGAGGTCCTAAAATCTGAATCCATACGTATTCCATTTTTTAGAACTGGTGTTCCTCTGTATCCACGTATTGACATCGACTCTCTGTTTCCTCCATAAGAACCGAAGAGTGTAACTCCAGGTACATTACGAGCGGCTTCTGTAATGGTTAGCGCGCCTTGATCTTCAATTAATTTTTCTGAAATAATTGAAATTGATTGCAATTGATCTTGAGGTGAACCAGGGAAACGCGTGATTGTTTCTAATCCTCTTTGATTCTTATTTCGATCTCCAAAAATTTCAACTTCTTGTAAAGTGTTGATAGAATCTTTTCTTTCTTTTTTAGTTTCTTGTGCAAAGGCAGTTGATAAACTAAGTAGTGTAAGAGTTGATAATAAATATATATTCTTTCTCATGCGTTATCTATATTTAATCTAAATAAAATTAATTACGCAAATTTAATTAGACTTAATCTAAATAAAAAAAAGAAATCGACTGATAGATGTCATCTATTAGTCGATTTTGATAAATATTTTAAGATTTTTTGTCTTACTCGAAAAAAGAGAAGTGTACGTTTCCGTATTTTTTGTGTTGTATAAAATTTGGATGATCTACAAAAGAAATATTAGAAGGATGTTCTAATACAAAATTTCCTCCTTCTTCTAACCATTGGTTGTTCATTACCAAATCAGGAATTTTTTTGTAAGCTTCTTCATCTAAATCGTAGGGTGGATCAGCAAAAATAATATCAAACTTTTTGATAGGTTGTTTATCTAAATATTTCAAAACATCACCTTTTACAGTTGTAATGATATCATCTAATTTTAATTGTTTAGCCGTTTCGTCTAAGAATTTTACACAACCATAGAAGTTATCTACAGAAGTTACTTTCTTAGCTCCACGAGAAGCAAACTCTAATGAAATACCACCTATTCCTGAAAATAAATCCAGCACAGTAATTTCATCAAAATACCATTCGTTGTTTAATATATTAAATAAAGCTTCTTTTGCGAAGTCTGTTGTAGGGCGCACCGGTAAATTGTTTGGTGCAGTGATTCGTTTTCCTTTTAATGTTCCTGAAATGATTCGCATTCGAATAATTTATATAATGTAAAATATTGTCCAAGTTGTTTATCATCTTCGTTAAACGAAATATGACGAACATATTTTTTTAAGGTTTCGTAGTAATTTGGTGAAGTTAAAACGTCTCCAAAAGCATATAATGAAACTTCGTTTGAACTAATATTTAATTGATTTAATGTGTACAAAATGTAAAACAAAAAGTCTTCTTTCGTTTTTGTTTCAAATAGATTATAAAAAATAAATTCTCCATTGCTTAACACACAAACTTCTAATTTTTGGTGCATCAAATTGATGTAAACTTCATTGTTTTTCGAATTAATCAACCCATAATCAATCAAGAATTTGCCCGAATGATACAAGCGAGCATTTTGCAAATTGGGTAAAGAAAGCAAAATATCTTTTAACGGATAATGAATGTTGTATACAATAGAAGCATCTACATTTTCTAATGGACAATCAATTGCTAATTTGATAGGACTATAATCCGAAAGAGATAACAAATCTTCGAAAGGCTTGTGCGAAAGATGTGAGGGAACGACATTGATTGTAGTCGATAAAAAACAAATGTGCACATGGTCGTATTCTTGCAATAGAGTCAAATTAGAACGCAATTCATGTTCAATTTCAATCTCCGTTTTGTTAAGATTTGTAAAATCCACCGAATAGTCATACACATCCGAATACGAAGTCGATATTCCGTCGGTTGTTTTGGTAATATAACTAAGCATATCGTGTGATAATAAAATCGCTAACGAACGTTGAGTTGGTTTTGACATAAATTTTTCTTTATCCTTGAATTTTTAACTCGCTGATTAAGATGAAAATCAATCCTAATGAAATCAAAAATAACAAAATTTTGAAAGCAATCTTCATACAGAAAATTTATTTCTGTAAAGATACTACAATTATTTTGTTGATTAAAAATGCATTTCAGCCGAATCTACTTAAATTTACAGAAATTTGAAATAAAAAATAGTGAAAAAAATAGCCGTTATTCCAGCACGATATGCAGCTTCTCGTTTTCCTGGGAAATTGATGCAACAATTGGGTAATAAAACTGTCATTCGAATGACTTACGAAAATGTTGTGGCAACCAATTTGTTTGATGATGTTTTTGTGGTGACAGATTCTAAGTTGATTTTTGAAGAAATAGTAAACCACGGAGGAAAAGCAATTATGAGTATAAAAGAACATGAAACTGGAAGTGATCGAATTGCTGAAGCGATCGAAAATATAGAATGTGATATTATTTTGAATGTTCAGGGTGACGAACCATTTGTTAATGAAAAAGCCTTGGCTGATATTCTTTCTTCTTTTGATGGAGAAATAGGAAAAACTGTAGATGTAGCGACACTAAAAGAAGCAATTTCAACACAAGAAGCAATTAATAATCCAAATTTTGTAAAAGTGGTAACGGATATCAATGATTTTGCACTTTATTTCTCTCGCTCAGCGATTCCATTTGCTCGCGAATCGAATTTTACACCAAATTATTTTCGTCATTTAGGAATATATGCGTTTAGAAAGAATGCCTTATTGAACTTTTCTAAATTAGCAATGCGTCAAAATGAAAAAGCAGAAAAATTGGAACAATTGCGTTACTTAGAATATGGGATGAAAATCAAAGTAATCGAAACAGGATCAATTGGAGTTGGAATTGATACACCTGAAGATTTAGAACGTGCAAAAAAATATTTATCCGTTATTGTTAAAAAATAATCTAACTCGTTATTATCCGTTATATTTGCACTCAAACCGACTATTCTGATTGATGAAAATGAAATAATTAAGTTAATTAACTTTAAAATAATTATTTCGGTATGAATGTTGTTGTAAAATGAAGAAGTAAGTTAAAATATTGATTATGAGTGATTCATGGAAAGAATACGAAGCAGAAGGATTAATTGAAAAAAGATCTTTCTTGGTATCAAAAGATGGTCTTGTTAAAAAATTATACACAGGACAAGATAAATATAAAATTTTAGAAGGAGCTATCAATAATGGTTATCGCGCAATTTGGGTAACAAAAGCAGACGGAAAACGTACAGCAAAATATGTCCACAAAATGGTAGCGGAAACTTTTTTACCTAATAAAGAAAATAAAGAATATGTCGTTCATTTAGACCATAATAAATTAAACAATGCATTGAATAATTTGCAATGGGCAACGTTGGAAGAATGGAAAGAGCATAACAAACATTTATTTAGAATGATGAAGGGACGTTCTCGTTTAGACAGCATTCCGAATAGTAAATTAACAGAAGCACAAGTAATTCGTTTGAAAAAGAAATTACTCGATCCTAATAGAAAGACTAAAATTTCTACTTTAGCCAAACAATTTAATATTTCTCAAGGACAAGTTTACCGTATTTTAAGAGGTGAAAACTGGTCACATATAGAAGTTAAAAAAGACTAAAAACCATTCTCTCATAATAGAACTTTAAATTAGTTTTTATATCTTGTTCAACAGATTCAAAAAAAATGAAAAAAGTTCTTATGTTGAAATTGACATTTAGTATGCTTATGATTTCGTTATTTTCTGTAGCAACATACGCACAAGAAGCAGAACAAATTATTGAAAATCATATTCAGAAAACAGGAGGAGAAGCAGCTTGGAATAATTTGAATAGTATTATCCTAAAAGGAGAAGTCATCATTAATGTAGGAGATTCTTATCCTATGATTGTTTATCACCAACGACCATACAACAAGAAAGTGGTTTTTGTGATGAACGGAAAAGAAATATTAAATGAAGGTTATGATGGCAAAATAGGGTGGACTTATAGTGAAGTTGCAAAGAAAAATGTAGCTGTAAAAAATTATAAACCAGACTCTTTTGATTCGGATATTTTAAAGTATAAACAAAAAGGATTTAAGGTAAAATACTTAGGTATAGATAAATATGATCAAAATAATAGCTGTTATAAAGTTGAATTAACCAAAAATACAAATTCAACAGTTTATTGTTTTGATAAAAATTCTTACGAAATTGTAATGGAGAAGAATAAGGAAGAAACACTTTATTACTCTAATTTTAAAACATTCAATGGATTATCCTTTGCAACAAAAGTGGTTGGAAAACCTACGGAAGGAGGAGAATATATCATAAAATTCAATGATATTAAAATTAATCCAGCCATTGATAAGAAACATTTTAAATTCTAACTAAAAAAGTGATTCGTAACAAAGGATCACTTTTTTATTTCGATTAATTTATACAACTTAGTAACATAAGTTTTTTATTTTTGTACTCTTAAAGAAGAAATTAAAATATGGCTTTAGACTCTATATTTGATCAAAATAGAAAATACGAGAAGAGGTTTTTACTAAGGTTATTAGAAAAAGCAAGAAAAGATTATCCAGATTCAATTTCTTTTATCGATGATTTAATCTCAAAACTTCAAAATAACTCAACTTATCGTTTAATTTTTCGAGAGGAACTTCAAAAAACATTCGGAAAAATTAATATCGTAAGCTATTTAGTAGACAGTGGAATTCATTTAGAAGATAATTTATTTTCTATTTTTCGTAAAAAAATTATGGATTCGCTTTTGCCAGATATCGAGGATAACAATGAATTGACTTCTGTTGTGAACGAAATTTTTTACAATTCAAAAAATCTACAAGCAATTCGAATAATTCCTCGTGATCGATGGAAAAAACTTTTCGAAGTCTTGTATCAAGACGTTGAAATAGAAAATTTTAAAGGGAATACCAATAATATACAAAACCAACTTTTACAAGCTATTTCTATTCTTACAGTTCGTATTACGGGAGGGTTTTCGGACAAAGAAATGATGCGTTATAGTAATGAAGTAAATTATTTGAACAATCCATTCTCTAAACTTTCAATGCAAATTAGTAACATTATTGAAAGTCCACAAGCTGGATTTGATATGTTAGAAATTAAAGAAAGTATTTCCAAATGTAAACATTTGTTAAATGACATTTTAACTCAAAAAGATTACAAAGGAATCTCCTTGAAAGTAGCTTCAAAGATAAATCGTTTGCAACAACAATTGGCACGTTTGCAAATAATACTTAATAGTTTCAATGAGTTAAAGCTTCATGGTTTGATTTCTTTTTACAGTTTTGCTACTAAGAAATGGGTTGAGTTTTATGCGCCAAAGAATTTTATGAGCAATCAATTGAGTTCTACGGTATATTTGATTACGTTTTTAGTAACTTACCATAATGGAAAAACAGGCGAGAAGTATATCACGCAAACAGCCAAAGAATACAATAAAATGTTTTGGACGGCTTGTGGTGGAGGTTTAATCGTTTCTTTTTTGTGTTTTATTAAAACAGGAATAGGGAATATACCTGACACTTCACCGCTATTTAAAGCATTTTTCTTTAGTATAAATTACGCTGTCGGTTTTTGTACAATTTACCTTACTCATATGACACTGGCTACAAAGCAACCTTCTATGACTGCTGCCCGACTTGCTCGTGCGCTCGTGCCAACCTCAGGATCGGAGCTAAATGTCAAAGATTTTACAACCTTATTTGCACAATTGGTAAGAAGCCAAATGATTGCTTTTTTAGGAAATGTTGTAGCAGGTTTCGTAGTTTCATTGGGGATTTTTTATTTGTTGAATCAAATTTTAGGCTTCGAGGTAATTAAGTATTCTAAGGCTTATCATTATTGGGAAGAAGTAGTGATAATGGATTGGCATATTTTCTATTTTGGAGCTATAGCAGGTGTTTTCTTGTTCCTTTCTGGATTAATTTCAGGAATGACGATTAACAGTCAACGCTTTCATAATATTCCTGAACGTATTTACAATCATCCTATTCTAAAAAAATCATTCTCAGAACGTAGAAGAAGAAGAATTTCGAATTGGTTTGAGAAAAATTTGGGTGGAGTTGTCGGAAATGTAGCTTTCGGTTTTATGATGGGATGTGCTTTTTTGATAGGTGATTTCACTGGACAACCTTTCGATATTCGACATATTACATTCGTTTCAGGAAACTTTGCAATCGGAATTGGAGGAATGGGATATCATTTTGATATTGGACCTATGATTATTGGTTTTATTGCAATCTTTATGGTAGGTTGGTGTAACTTTTTGGTGAGTTTTACATTTTCACTGTTGATGGCAATGAGATCAAATAATATTCCTTTTTATAAAATTTTTACGATGATTGCACACACTATAAAAGCATTTATTCGTAATCCTCTCCCATTTTTTGTTCCACCTCTTTGGACAAAAAGAAAAGAAGAAGTATAAGCTGAAAGATGGAAACAAATTTAGACAAACAATTACGATACGATAAAGCTTATCTTAAAATGGCTTTTGAGTGGGCAAATTTATCCTATTGCGAACGCAAAAAAGTTGGTGCAATTATTGTTAAAAATCGAATGATTATTTCTGATGGTTATAATGGTACACCAAGTGGATTCGAGAACAAATGTGAAGACGAAGCAGGAAACACCAAATGGCATGTTCTGCATGCTGAAGCAAATGCAATTCTGAAATGTGCAACGTCAACTCAATCTGCTGAAGGAGCAACTTTGTACATTACTCTTTCGCCTTGTACAGATTGTAGCAAATTGATTTTACAGGCAGGTATAAAGCGTATTGTCTACATTCAACAATATAAAGACCTTTCAGGGTTAGATTTTTTAGAAAAAGCAGGAATAACAATTCAACAGATTACAGAAGAAGAATTATACAAGTAAATGAGAAGTTTTTTCAAAGTTATTAATGTCGTATTAATCGTACTGATTATTTTCTTGATCGGATTTATGGTTGGGAAAAAATACGACTTTGCGTTCGATGAAAACAAGGATATTGTAGGTTTGCAATATTCGGATAATGAACAGAAAATTCGTCGATTAGTTTCTTTGATAGACAACGAATATGTAAACGATGTTAATTCGGATAGTTTAGTGGATGATGCAATCAACTACATGGTTGGTAAATTAGATCCTCACAGCAAATATATAGACAAAGCTTCTGTACAAAAGGCTGAAGAACAATTGAAAGGTGAATTTGTAGGGATTGGTGTGCAATTTCGAATGTTGAATGATACGATTGTAATCGAACGAACTTTACCTGGAACTTCAAATTTTGGAAAACTTCAATTTGGGGATCAATTAATAGCTGCAGACAATCAGTCGTTAATCGGTAAAGATAACAAAACGATAGAAAATCTATTGAAAGGTAAAAAAGGGACTGAGGTTAAACTTTCTGTGATTAGAGAGGAGAAACCTCTTACAATTTCGATAAAACGGACAATTGTTCCGTTGCCAACTGTTACAGGAAAACATATGTTGACAAACGAAATTGGGTATCTAAAATTAACCCGTTTTTCTGAAAATTCGGCTAAAGAAGTTCATCAAGGTTTAAATGATTTGTTAGATCAAGGGATGCAAACCTTGGTATTCGATTTACGAGGTAATCCTGGTGGTTTAATGCATATTGCAGAAGAAATAGCGGATGAGTTTCTGACTAAAAATGAATTGATTGTTTATACACAAGACAAACAAAAACGAAAAAAATACATTTACGCAACCAATAAAGGTCTTTTTGAAGAAGGTAAAATTTATGTCTTAATGGATGAAAATTCGGCTTCTTCGAGTGAGATTGTTGCAGGAGCTTTACAAGATTATGGAAGAGGAATTATTGTGGGGCGTCGCTCTTTTGGTAAAGGTTTGGTGCAGCGCGAAATTAATTTAGGTGATGACACAAAAGTTCGGTTAACGGTTGCTAATTATTACACACCTTCGGGACGATCTATCCAAAAACCATTCGATAAGAAAACAGCAAAATACAGCGATGACTTATACAAACGATTGAAGTCAGGAGAGCTATACAATAAAGATTCAATCAAAATCAATAAAGAGTTAGAGTTTACAGCGCCATCTGGTAAAAAAGTGTATGGTGGCGGTGGAATTATACCTGACGAATTTGTTGCTTTAGATACAAATTCTGTAGCAAATTGGCTGTATTATAACCAAGACTCCAATTATTTTAATGATTTTTTATTTAAAAAAATCTATTCAATTCGCGATTTCTTTATGTTTCATAACGAGGCGATTTTTCTAAAATATTTTAGTGCCGGAATGTATAGAAATGAGTTTTTAGGTGTTTTAGGAATTCCTTCTAATGAGTTCAATCCTGTGTTTTCAACAACTGTTGATAACTATATGAAAGCAACAATCGCAGGTAGTTTATATGGTTCGCGTGCATTTTATCAAGTTTGGATGCCCGAAGATGAAATGATAAAGCGTATTTTTGAACTTGAAAAAATAACGAAGTAAATGCTGTGGAAAGATGCTTTGTATGACTATCAAATGTATCTGAAATTAGAAAAAAGAGTTTCTGACAATACGATTGAAGGTTATCTACGCGATATTCAAAAATTAATTAATTATTCGGATAAACAACCATTAGATTATTCACAAGATGATTTGAGGGATTTTGTGCACGATTTTGCCTCGAGCGATTATAGCGTTCGTTCGCAAGCACGTGTAATATCTGGCCTGAAAAGTTTCTTTGGTTACTTACAACTCGAAGATTTTAGAGAAGATAATCCAACTTCTTTACTCGAAACACCAAAAATAGGAATGAAACTTCCTGATGTACTATCAGAAAAAGAAATTGATAAAATGATCGAAGTAATTGATTTATCAAAACCAGAAGGACAGCGAAATCGTGCTATTATAGAAGTGCTATACGGTTGTGGTTTACGTGTTTCGGAATTGATTAATCTTAAAATTTCTGATCTTTTTTTTGACGATGGTTTTATTCGTGTCATAGGAAAAGGAAACAAACAAAGACTTGTTCCGATAAGCGATTATACGATAAAATATATTAACTTGTACAAGGATAGTATTCGTATTCATATTCCTATTCAAGTTGGATACGAAGATTTTTTATTCCTAAATAGACGAGGGAAAAATCTAACACGTGTCATGATTTTTACAATTGTAAAAGAGTTGTCGATAATTGCTGGAGTTAAAAAGACAATTAGTCCACATACATTTCGTCATTCTTTTGCCACTCATTTATTAAAAAATGGAGCAGATCTTCGTGCAATTCAGCTGATGTTAGGACATGAAAGTATTACGACGACAGAAATTTATACGCATGTTGATCAAGAATTTATTCGAGATGCGATTATCAAATTTCATCCAAGAAATAAATAACCATCAACCTAAATAAGATGATAAAATCATTCAAATTTTGTCCTAACTGTGGACATGCAATCAATCACTTTGATTTTAGAAAAATGACATGCAACAACTGCGATTTAGTTTATTATCAAAACGTAGCTGCGGCTGTGGCAGTTATTCTAATAAGAGAAGATAAGATTTTATTTACCGTTCGTAATAAAGAGCCAAAGAAAGGAATGTTAGATTTGGCAGGAGGGTTTACAGATCCTGATGAATCGGCAGAAAGAACATGCCAGCGCGAGATAGAGGAGGAGTTAGGAATTACAATTCCAATCGAAAAATTCAACTATTTTATTTCACAACCCAATGATTACGAATACAAGGGAATCCCTTATAAAACGTGTGATTTAGCTTTTATTGCTGATTTTCCTGACGAAGATATTATTCTTGAAAAAGAAGAAATTGCAGCTGTAAAGTGGATTGCTATTAAGGATATTAATTTAAGTGATATCGGTTTTGATTCATTACGAAAAGTAGTTGAAACGTATATAAATTCTTTGAAATAACTAACATAATGTGATATTGAAACATTTAAAAATAATATTTCAGCTTCACATCTTAAAAAAATAAACAATGAATAAAATACTTTTATTAAGTGCTATTTTCCTAACAATAGTTTCATGTAGTACGCAAAATGTAGCGGTTGATTATGATCGAAATTTTAACTTTGAACAGAACAAGACCTATACGTTTTCTCAATCAGTGAATTTAGGTTTAAATGATTTAGATTCTGCTCGATTATTTTCTTCAATCGAAAAAGGAATGTTGTATAGAGGTTTTCAGAAAACCAATGAAGGGAATTTAATGGTTGATATTAAACCAGAAGAATTTGTTTCGACACAACAAAATTCTAATGTAGGTATCGGTATGGGAACAGGTGGTTACGGTTTTGGTGGAGGAGTTTCTGTCGGGATTCCGATCATGTCACAGAAGTTGAATCAAAACTTTATGATTTCGATGACTAATGCTGGTCGATTGGTGTGGGAAGGAACACTTAAAATTCAAATGCCTTTAAAGGCTTCTCCAGAAACGCGTGCAGCAAATATACATAAAGGGGTTACCAAGTTATTACAAAAGTTTCCACCGAAAAAGAAATAAAGAGACTGTATCACAATTTGAGAAAACAGTCTCTTTTGTGTTTTTTCTTAGACTCCAATCTGAGAAAAGTTTTAAATAGAAGATTTTTACCTAACATCATTAAGTTGTGAGACTTCTTCTTTTAAATGATTTAATTCAAGGATCGAATTATCAATATCATTTTAGCTTAACTTTTACTTCTTCTCCGTCAGATTTAACTTCTACAAATAACTCAAGAAATTCGCTACTATTTTTATAATATTCATAAGGTTTATAATAATCTGTTCTACCTCCATATCCGTTATATGCACTTCCAGTATATTGATTTCCTGAAAAAGTTGTAGTATAATTTAAAGTTCCATATAAATAATACTTACCAGGTTTCATATTCGGAAATGTAAATTCTCCACTACTATTGGTAATAGCCTCTATTCTATATCTGTAAGCAGCAGGTTCCATATAAACAAATCTATTTTTTTTTGGATTATGTTTAGCTTTATCTTTCCATAAGGTATAGTAATCATTAAAATAAGGTGTTACAGGAAATAAGATTACTTTGATTTTATTTGCATATATTTTATTTCCTGTTTTAAGACCAAAATGAGAATTAGATCGTGCTCTTGTAAATGCAACTCCAGTAATTTTTCCATTACCAATTGCGAGCATATTTTTAGTGGCTATAGAATCAAATTTTGTTTTGGGTTGAGTAATAATCTCAGTTTGCTTTTTTAATTGAGCATCCTTTACAGATTTTTCGGGTTCAACATATTGAGCATTAATAAAAAAACTAAGGTGTAGAAAAGCTCCAATTAATAAAGTGTTTTTCATAATCATTATGATTTTTAATTAATTTTAAAAATACTATAATTTTTTTAATTTCGTTATATGTTTATGTAAAACTGATTAACTTATACTAATTCGTGATTAATAGAGATTTTTTTATTTATAAATTGAAAATCAATTCGTTTTCCTCTGATTGTTGAAGTTTAGATTGTTGTAATAGTTTCAATGTTTCAGGTTGATTCGCATTAGCTTTAGCAGCAATTTTATCCAATTTTAATTCATTTTTTGCGTAATCTACAATAGCATTTAGCACTTCTGTTCCATAACCTTTGTTTTGAAATTTACGTTTCAAACGAATGTTAATAACAGGACCATATTTAGTTTGGCGTAAACCGCCCCATCCAACAAATCGTCCGCTCTTTTTTTCATGCACACCCCAAAGACCAAAACCATGCTCTTGGTAATGTTTTTCCATGCTTTCTATAAAAAACTTTGCTTCGTCTTCAGATTTATAAGGTTTTTCATTAACGATTTTCATCAATTCTTTGTCCGAATTTAATTGAAATAATTCGAACGCATCAATTTCGAAAAACTCTCGTAATACCAAACTTTTTGTTTCGCAAATAACTTTCATTAAAACGTTTTAGTTGATGCAAAGTTAATTCGATTTAGAGAATAAAAAAAGTCTTACCAATTCAGATAAGACTTTTATAGTTACTTTTTATTCGGTGTTTTAGTTTTTGGAGGTGTAGCTGTTGCTTCCGAAACTTTTTGGTTAATCTCCAATGTCAAGATTTGTCTTTTTAGATTGAAAATTTCTGTATCTTTTTGATCAATCTTAGCGTCTAAATCGTTTACTTTTTGCGTTAATTCGGCAACTTGCTTTTCTTTTTCGTTTAATTGCGCATAGAAAAGTTTAGATTTTTCTCCAGTACTATTTAAAGCTGAATACAATTCTTGCAAATTCGTATCGTGTTCTTTTTGAGCAATTCTAATCATAGATTGCGCATTCGATAAAGCGGTATCTTTGATGTGCAACTCACTCTTCGTTTTAGCTAAATCTTTTTCAAGAGTTTCTATTTTAAGATTTGCTAATTTCAACTCTTTCGATGTATTCGACTGATCGTCTAAAGCTTTGTAGTAATTAATTTCTAATTCTTGGTGTTGTTTCTGAGGTACGCAACTTGTAATTGCGAAAAGGGTAAAACAACAAAGTACAATTTTTTTCATTTCTATAATCTTAAACGTCTAACTCTAATAAAACAGGACAATGATCCGAGTGCTTTGCATCTGGTAGAATTGTAGCACGCGTCATTTTTTCTTCTAAAGTAGTACTTACCATATTGTAATCTATTCTCCAACCTTTATTATTGTTGCGAGAATTTGCTCGATAAGACCACCATGAATAATGATGAGGTTCTTTTACAAAATATCGGAAAGAATCAATCATGTTACACTCATCAATAAAAGCTGACATCCATTCTCTTTCGATGGGTAAAAATCCCGAAACTTTTGCGTTACGAACAGGATCATGAATATCAATTGCTTCGTGACAGATGTTGTAATCACCACAAATTACTAAATTAGGATGTGATATTTTAAGCTCTTTGATGTAATCCTTAAAATCATCACAAAACTGTAATTTAAAATCTAATCGATCAATATTAGTTCCACTTGGTAAATATAAACTAATGACGGAAACATTGTCAAAGTCAAGCCTCAAAACACGTCCTTCTCTGTCAATATAATCTATTCCAGTTCCGATTTGTACGTGATTAGGTTTTATTTTAGAAAAAATTGCGACACCGCTATATCCTTTTTTCTCTGCAGCATGCCAATAAATATGGTAGCCCAAATCCTCGAAGGGTTTTGTGTCTACTTGTTCTTGCATCGCTTTTGTTTCTTGAATACAAAAAACATCTGGTTGTGCGGCTTCTAACCAATCAACCAAACCTTTGGTTATCGCAGCGCGAATTCCATTTACATTGTAACTGATGATTTTCATAGAAAGCGAAATTAATAAATATTTATGACGGATTGATTTAGAATGATAAATAAAGTGAATATTTTTTGTAACTTTTTAGAAATTAATACGTCTTAATAATAAAAAGCATCAATATGAAATACATTGTTCTTCCTATTTTAATAGTCAGTTCGTTTGGATTAGCGAGTTGTTCGGTAGATTTAAATTCTAAATCTCCTGCTTCTAATTATTTAGATCGCGCAGAAGCAAGTGATAATACGATCAAAGAGATACGAAAAATTTCTTCTTTTGAAGGAATTGATGTCAGTAGTGCAATAAATGTAACGGTTTCTGATGGTAATTATGATGGCGAAATTTCTGTTGAAGCCCCAGATAATATATTGGATAGAATTGTAACCGAAGTAGAAAAAGGTATTTTAGTGATTAAAATTAAAGGTACTGTTAATCTGAAAAATGCTACGATTAAAGTTAACTTTCCACATAAAAAATTACGTTCATTCAATCTTTCTGGTGCAACGAATGTAACCGTTATTCCAACCCAAAAAGTAGAAAAATTAGCAGTAGATTTATCGGGAGCAAGTAATTTGAAATTAGATGTAGTTTCTAATTCTATTTCTGTTGATAATTCTGGCGCTTCAAGCATGAAAATTACTGGAAATGTACAGGATTTAAACATCTCTGTTTCGGGAGCATCATCGTTTATTGGAAAAGAGCTTAAAGCTGCAAATGTAACAGTAGATTGTTCTGGTGCAAGTTCAACAACTGTTTGGGCTGTGAATAGCTTGACTGCCGATAGTTCTGGAGCAAGTTCTGTTCGCTATGTAGATGAAAATGGATTGAAAACGAAAGTAAGTACTTCTGGAATGTCTTCAATAAAAAAGATGTAAGTCTTTTATAAATGTAAAATATTAGCATAAAAAAATCGGATGAAATTCATCCGATTTTTTTATGCTTTTAAATGTTTTATATTAAAACTGCCAACCTAATGTTAACAAGAATAAATTGTTGTCTAATTTAACTTTTGGGGCATACGTATTAGGTAAAGAAACAAAATTGTAGCTTGTGTCAATATAATCTGTTCCACCTATTAACTGTTGGTATTTTTGAGTTTGGTATTGATAAGCAGCATCAATATAGAATCCTCCAAAATCGTATCCTAAACCAAAACTTGCACGGTTAATATCTCCTTGAAAAGCTTTAGATAAAACAGCAGCGTTTGTTACCACATTGTTTTCATTTGCTAAATCGATAGAGAAATCTTTGTAAGGAGAAGTGACATAGTTGTATCCGGCTCTTACTTTGAAACGATCTACACGATACTCTGCACCAACTCTAACTTCGCTCGAGTTCTTTACAAAATGATTGATGAAGTTGTTTGTATTATTGAAATATTGAGAAGGTTTTAATTTTGTGTCGTTATTCATGTGGTACGTATAATCAGCACCAATTGATAAGTTTTTACCCACAACAAAACCTAAACTTCCTACTAAACGTCCACCACGAGTCATGTCATAATCTGAAGAATACATATAGTAAGAATCAACTGCTCCATCATTGTTAAAGTTTGCAGCATAATAATCTTCAGCAACATTGTACCAAACAGGAGAATGATAAGCTGCTCCTAAACGTACATTGTGGTTTACTTTGTAAATAGCTCCTAAAGAGAACGAAAAGCCTTGTCCTATTTCACTATAAGGTGCGCCATCTGCGTTATAAACATAGGTTTGACCATTGTTATCATCACGTTCGGCATATTGTTCAAATCCTGAATAATTTGTTTCATGAAAATTTAATCCTGCACCTAAATAGATTTTATCATCATAACTTGTACCTAAATTAACCGAGAATTTAGATTTGTATCCGTCAATATCTTTAATGTAACCATTAAAAGTTCCATCAGGATCAGTAAACTTAATCCCTTCGTTCGTGCCAATTGTTGAATAATTGTCTAAGCGTTGATTAAGAAAAGCTACTCCAACAGAAAACCTGTTCCATTTAGAACCAGGGTTTTCGAAAACAAATGTTCCTCCGAATTGTTGAAAATCAAAATTACTATCAGATTCTTTTATTTTTGTTCCAAAAGTAGTTGTGTTGTTAAATGTAGAAACTCCAGCTGTAAATTGTACATCAGAATTAATTGCAACACCTAATCCTGCAGGGTTTTGTTCTACAGAGTTTATATCACTTCCTAAAGCTCCAACAGCTCCACCAACACCAATATATTTGGCATTTCCACTATTGATATCTTGAGAGTATAAATTAATTGCGTTTGTAGAGTACTGAGTGTCGTAACCTGTACCTTGTTGTGCAAAAGCAAATGCACCAATTAAGGTGCAAAGGCTTGTAATTATTTTTTTCATTATTAATTATCTAAATCAAATTATCTTCTTCCTCCACCACGAGAGCCTCCGCCTCCCATGCTTCCACGAGATCCACCTCCCATGCTTCCGCTGCTCATGCTACTTCCTCTACTTGGAGCGGGAGTTGAGTATGAAGGACGAGAGTTATTCATACTTCCTCTGTCGTAACTTCTACTTGG
The DNA here is from genome assembly GCF_937930195.1 of uncultured Empedobacter sp. Lineage (NCBI taxonomy): Bacteria > Pseudomonadati > Bacteroidota > Flavobacteriia > Flavobacteriales > Weeksellaceae > Empedobacter > uncultured Empedobacter sp. Next base: position 3,284 of record NZ_CALGVK010000133.1, on the reverse strand, counting down.
TTGTTGATATTGTTGTGCTTCTCTCGTTGGTCTTGTGTTGTATGTTGGTTGCTGTGTTTGAGCTGGTCTTACTTCACGAGTTGGACGAGTTGTGTTATTTTGTCCCTGATTAACAGAAGGTCTAACTTCTCTTGTTGGACGTGTATTGTTTATTTGTCCTTGATTGATCGTTGGTCTTACTTCACGAGTTGGACGAGTTGTGTTATTTTGTCCTTGATTAACAGAAGGTCTAACTTCTCTTGTTGGACGAGTTTCTCGAACAGTACTTGTACTTCCTGGTCTCACTTCACGAGTAGGACGAGTTGCAGAACCGTTAATATTACTAACTCTTGAAGGTCGAATTCCGTTAGAGACATTTCCTCTTCCGTAACTTCCTATTGGACGTGTTGAATTGATTGAGTTATTAAAACGACCTCCGTTTCTATATCCTGGCTGAGAATAAATCCCTCTTGGACGATAGTATCCATAATATCCATTACCATAGTAACCAGGATATCCATACCAATTATTCCATCCATAATATCCTGAATAGTAAGGTCTGTTCCAACCCCATCCGTAGTAACCATTGTACCAAGGGCTGCTCCAACCCCAACCGAATGAGATCCCAAATCCATTTCCGTACCATCCGCCATACCAAGGGTTATAATAACCCCAATGATATGGATTATAAAATCCACCCCAGCCATAGCTGTACCAAGGATAGTTGTTCCAAATGTTAATTTCTACACCGTCATTTCTTCCCCAATTATAACTGTTAGTTCCGCTTAGTGAAAGCGTATAATCATTGTTTCCGAAATAGTTGTATCCACCTAAATCGTATCCGTTAATTTTAACTTTTGTTGTCGATTTTTCAGAAGTGCCATTTTGTGTACTATCCAAATCATCTTGGTAATAAAATTGCTCTGCTCCATTTCCTTCGGCATCAAAGTATGGACTACCAATTTTTATTTCTCCAAGATTATCTTGTTCATTATCGTCTTGTGGTTGAGCTTGTTGATATGTTTTATCTGTTTTCGGGTTGTAATAAACACCGTCGCTTTCGTAACCACTTGGTTGATAAGTCGAACAAGAAGAAATTCCTAACGCGGCTACCAGTAATAGAGTAGTTGAAGAAATTTTATTAGAAATTTTATAAACTTTGTTCATAATTATAAATTTACATCGTTTGTAATAATTAAATTTGCATAAATTTAATGGCAATAATAATGCCAAGTAAAGATACGAAACTTATCAACAAATATAAAAGATTATGGCAAAATTAACAACTCGTGCTGAGGATTATTCTAAGTGGTACAATGAGCTTGTTGTAAAAGCGAATCTAGCTGAAAATTCGAAGGTTAGAGGTTGTATGGTGATTAAACCATACGGATATGCTATTTGGGAAAAACTACAAGCAGAACTAGACAAAAGATTTAAAGAAACTGGTCATCAAAATGCTTATTTCCCCTTATTTGTTCCTAAAAGTTTATTCGAAGCCGAAGAAAAAAATGCAGAAGGTTTTGCAAAAGAGTGTGCAGTTGTTACACATTATCGATTAAAAAATGATCCAGATAACAAAGGAAAATTGATCGTGGATCCCGAAGCAAAGTTAGAAGAAGAATTAATTGTTCGTCCGACTTCCGAAGCAATCATTTGGAGTACTTACAAAGGGTGGATACAATCGTATCGCGATTTACCAATCTTAATTAATCAATGGGCAAATGTTGTTCGTTGGGAAATGCGTACACGCTTATTTTTAAGAACAGCTGAATTTTTATGGCAAGAAGGACATACTGCTCACGAAACACAAGAAGAAGCAATTGCAGAAGCACAACAAATGCAGGAAGTGTATGCTGATGTGGTAGAGAATTTTATGGCTATTCCAGTTGTAAAAGGTAGAAAATCAGATTCTGAACGTTTTGCTGGTGCTGATGATACGTATACAATCGAAGCATTGATGCAAGATGGTAAAGCCTTACAAGCGGGAACTTCTCACTTTTTAGGTCAAAATTTTGCGAAAGCATTTGATGTGAAATTTGCAAGTAAAGAAGGTAAACAAGAGTATGTTTGGGCAACTTCTTGGGGTGTTTCTACTCGTTTGATGGGGGCATTAATTATGACTCATTCTGACGATTTAGGATTGGTTTTACCTCCGAAATTGGCACCAATTCAAGTGGTGGTTGTTCCAATTTATAAAACTGAAGAACAATTAGAAGAGATTCGTCAAGTGGTTGATAAATTTACGTCAGAATTGAAATCGAAAGGAATTTCAATCAAATTTGATGATGATGATAAAACGAAACCAGGATGGAAATTTGCTGAATACGAACTGAAAGGTGTTCCTGTACGAATTGCAATAGGTCCAAAAGATTTAGAAAAAGGTCATGTTGAGGTAGCGCGCCGTGATACGTTAGAAAAACAATTTATTGCTTTAGATCATGTTTCAACAGAGGTAGAAAAATTATTAGAAGATATTCAAAATAATTTATTCCAACGTGCAGTAGACTTCCGCGATACGCATACAACAGAAGCTTCAACTTTCGAAGAATTTAAAGATATTATCGAGCAAAAAGGAGGTTTTGTTTCTGCCTTATGGGATGGAACAGAAGAAACGGAAGAAGCAGTGAAAAATGCAACAAAAGCAACTATTCGTTGTATTCCTCAAGCGTTCGAAATACCAACAGAAGGAGTGGATGTTTTCTCTGGAAAACCTGCAAAATACAGAGTTTTATATGCGAAAGCGTACTAAAAATTAAATCTTACTAATAAAAAAAGAAGCTATTTATAGCTTCTTTTTTTATTTTGTCTTATGTTATTCTGATGTAATTGCTGTAGTAGGAAAACTATTTTTTTTAGTTTTTAACACGTTTAAAATAAATTCTTTGAATCTGGATACTCTTAAATATTTTGGAAATGAAGTATCCTTTTTTTAGAGTAATATGTATTCATTCTTCAACGTTTTATGTGAGTACCCTCCCACTTAGACCGAATAAACCTCCCTATTTATTCGGTATAGATGCGATAAAAACGCACTATAGAGGTAGTATAAAGGCGTTATAGAAGGATGAATGTAAGCAATCGAATTGAAAGAATCTTGAAAAAATAGAAGCGTTTCTAATTCATTGAAGCTGATTGATAAATATAGTATATTATGGTCGATTTCAATCAATCTTTTATTAAAATTAATTGAACAAATTTTCCAATAAATTCTCAAACAAAAACTGTTCTAATTGTTATAATTAACTATGGTAGAGCGAAGAAAGGAAAGATTTAAACAAAGGAATAGCAGGAATTACCTATAATTT
>NZ_CALGVK010000132.1:0-5893 GCF_937930195.1 uncultured Empedobacter sp. | reverse complement strand
GAGCGTCAGCCTTCCAAGCTGAATGTTGCGAGTTCGAGTCTCGTTTCCCGCTCAACAAAAGCCAAAGATTATTTATAGTCTTTGGCTTTTTTATTTTAAACTTTTTATTTGCACATAAAAAAAACCTCATCAAATAAAGGTTTGATAAGGTTTTAATTATTTTTCAATACGTATCGAACTAAATTTCTTGTTCAGCTAACATTTGTTTGTATTTTTTTCCTTCGATAAATTTTTTCTCTGCCCAAATTGTTCCTCCTGGAATAATTGCTGCAACAAAAAAGATCCAGAAAATTTTCATCGACCAATTGTATTTTTCCTTTAATATGTACAACAATATAATATAAGCAATAAAAAGTCCTCCGTGTACTCTTCCTGCGTGCGTTACCCAAGTCGGGTCATCCCAAATATATTTCATTGGCATGGCTATAAAGAATAAAATAATTGCAGAAAGTGCTTCTAAGTACCCCGTTATTTTAAATAATTTCAACATTCATCTTAAATTTGAGCCAAAAATAAACTGATTTTTTTAGATTTTAGCTATTACTTATCAATAAAACAAATACTTAACTTTTAATTTATACGTTATTACAAACAATATGCGATATTTTGTTCACATTATTTTTCTTTTATTCACATCTATTCTTGTGTTTGCACAAGAAAAAAAATTACAATTTTATCGATACAATGATGAAACAAAATCGTATACAAAAGATTTTGAAAGTAAAAACCTCGATTCTTCTTTAGACTCACTTCAAAAAAATGGTTACTATACTTTAACGATTGATTCCATCAAAAATGAGAAAATCTATTTGAACAAAGGGAAAAACTACCAAACAATTTGGGTGAAAAACAATGATTTATTTGAGAATAAAAATGATTATTTTCCAACCAATAATTTAGATTCTATTCTGAATAAATTGGCCAAGACAAACATTAATGAAGGTTATCCCTTTGCACAAATAAAACTTGTTCCAAATGGTTTTCAACAAAGTGAGCAACGAATAGAATTGCTGTTAGACAAAGGGAATCAACGAACAATTGATGGTGTAAAATTAATTGAATATGAAAAATTATCAAAAGGTTATTTGCGTCATGGACTTAACATCAAAAATGGAGAAATTTACAGTGAACAGAAATTAGCATCTATCTCTACTTTAATGCAGCAAACCAATTATATTGCAGAAGTACAACAGCCACAAACCTTATTCAAACCAGATTCTACGATCGTATATTTGTATCCGAAAAAGATTAGTTCCAATTATTTTGATGGTGTTTTAGGTTTTGGAACAGATGATAATGGTGATTTCAAATTAAACGGAAACGTACAACTTTCGTTGAATAACGTGTTTAATAGTTTAGAAGAAATTCGATTAAATTGGATTGGAACTGCCAACAAAAACACATCACTAAATATCGGTGTTAAAGTACCTTATCTATTCAAATCTCCGATTGGTTCTGAAACTAATTTCAAACTTTTCAAACAAGATTCTGTCTTTGTAAATGTAGATTTTTCGGAACGCTTGTTTTATCAACTCAACCTCAATTCAACTATTGGTGTAAGTGGAATGGTGCAAACTTCGAACTTTTTATTAGAAGATGATTCGTATCTAAAATCGAGCTATGATGATTATTCTAAAACAGGAATTGGTTTGAGTTATAATTATTTTTTAAAACACCCTTTTCGTTTGATGGAAGGAAAATCGATGTTAGATGTTGCGGTAAATTCGATTCGTAAAAAGGAAAAGAATTTTTCGTGGACAGAAGAAATTGATAATAAAACGGTAAACCAAATTGAAATAGGGCTGAAGACCTTTCGCTTATTCGAATTAACTGACAAACACTACATCAAAACTGGTGCAGAATTTAGAGGTTTACTCACGAAAGACGATGATTTTTCTGAAAACGAATTGTATAGAATTGGTGGTTTTGGAAGTTTTAGAGGCTTCAATGAAGAAAGTATTACCGCCAATATGTATGGTTTTCTGAATGTCGATTATCGTTTTGTTCCAAGTGAAGCTTTCTACATTGGTTTATTTGCTGACTATGGTTTTATTGATAACAAACGTGCAAATCTAAATACCTCTTTGTTAAGTTTCGGAACTGGAATTTCATTTTTAACGAAAATGGGTATTTTCAATTTGAGTTACGCCGTAGGAAAAACAGACGAAACCTCTTTCGATTTCAAAGAATCTAAAATCCATTTTGGAATTTTAAGTCAGTTTTAGTTATTTATAATATTCATCAACAAAATTTAATTACAAACAAGTCTGTTTTACCTTTCCCGAGGACTCAGTTGATTACAAACAAGGTTGTTTTAGCTTAACAAATGTATTGTGTGAATGGATACTAAGAAGTTTTATTAAAAAAACTTTAAATTTTTATAGGTTTATTGTTAACATTTTCGTGAAATTAGCTACTTATAAAAAACTCACACAAAATAATTTTAAAAATGCATAAAATTTTTTATCCAATTTTCGCTTCAGCAGTAATGCTTGCAAGTGCTCAATTGGTATCTGCACAAGACAACTTAGTTAATGCCTTAAACAAAAACGTTAGTGAAAATAGTAAAGAAGCTTTTCAATTTACAGATGTTATCAATTTAGCTAAAACGCCAGTAGAAAATCAAGGTTCCTCAGGAACTTGTTGGTCATATTCAGGAAATTCGTTCTTCGAATCAGAAATGATCAGAATGGGAAAACAACCTATTCAATTGTCTTCTATTTTCAATGCAAGAAATACATACGTTGAAAAAGGAAAACAATATGTACGCATGCATGGTGCTACAACTTTAGGAGATGGAGGATCTTTCTTTGATGTTTTAAACACGATCAAAAAATATGGAGCTGTTCCTACAGAAGTTTACACAGGCTTAAATTACGGAACAAAAATTAACCAATTTGGTGAAATGGCTGCCATACAAGAAGGAGTATTAAAAGCTGTTGTTTCTAATCCAAATGGAAAATTAACTCCTAATTGGGAAAAAGCATACACAGCTGTTTTAGATAGTTATTTAGGAACATATCCGTCTGAATTTACGTACAACGGGAAAAAATATACACCGCGTACATTTGCAGATCAAGTGGTAGGAATTAATCCAAACGATTATGTTGCGATTACATCGTTCAAAGAGCATTCGTATTACAAACCATTTGTATTGGCGATTCCTGATAACTGGGCATACGAAGCTTTTTACAATGTTCCGATGACAGAAATGACGGATAATATTGATTATGCTTTAAAAAATGGATTTACTGTAGCTTGGGCGACGGATGTTTCTGAGAAAGGATTTAGCTGGAAAAATGGAATTGCTTATGTTCCTGAAATTGATTTTGCTGATATGACAGCTACGCAAAAATCAGAAATGTTCAAAGGTCCTAAAGCAGAAAAAGTAATTACAGAAGACATGCGTCAAGCGGCTTTCAATGATTACCAAACGACTGATGACCATGGAATGCACATTGTTGGAATTGCAAAAGATCAAAACGGAAAAGACTATTACATCGTTAAAAATTCTTGGGGATTAACAAACGACTACGAAGGATATCTTTATGTAACAAAAGCTTATGTTCAGTATAAAACAACAAATATTTTAGTTCACAAAAACGGTGTTCAAAAACAAACATTGAAAAAATTAGGAATTTAATTACTAATCTCATCATAAGTAAGAAAAGCTTCTATTGGAGCTTTTCTTATTTTACATTAAATGTAAGTTGTTTTGTATTGGACGGAGCATCTTTCTCCCAGCCTCTTTTATAATCAAACTGTATCGTACACTCTCCTTTACTACCAGCTATCACTGTATATACATTTTTACTTGGTACGCCTACCATTCCTTCTTGCTGTTTTTTTACATTCGACTTATCAACAATTTTTACACTACAACCATCAGGTTCTGTAGTAAACCAATCGTATCCAGTAGAAGGATTAGAAGTCACTTCTAATTTTATTTGATCTCCTACATTTAAATTGATTGTTTTGGTATTTTCGACTGTATCCAAATTGATTGTTTTCTCATTATTTATATTCGCTGCACAAGCCATTAACAAGGTTGAACTTCCTAATAAGAGTAAAGTTCTTTTAATCATAATTTATCGTTTTGATTATTTTTTTTTATAAAAACAGTTACAAAGCTATTCAACTAAGCGCTTTTTCAACTAATTTTGTGTTTTATTTTTTAGTCAATAATTATGCCTCAAAATGTAACTATTCGCATTTCTCCTGCAGAAGCAGCAAATGAAAATATTTTAAAACAACGTTTAGCATCTGCCGTTAAAACTAAACCGGAGAATATCAATGCTTATCAAATCATTCGTCGCTCATTAGATGCGCGAAGTCGAAATATTATCACTCAATTACAAGTTAATGTTTTTATCAATGAAGATTTTTCGGATGCTTTCGAGTTTCATCCAAATCTTCAGAATGTAGAGAATAAACACGAAGTTTATATTGCTGGTGCTGGTCCAGCTGGATTATTTGCTGCATTAGAATTAATTGAGCAAGGTTTAAAGCCTATCATCATCGAACGTGGAAAAAATGTTCGTGATCGTCGTCGCGACTTAGCTGCAATGAACAAGGAAGGAAAAGTAAATCCTGAATCTAACTATTGTTATGGTGAAGGTGGAGCTGGAACTTATTCGGACGGAAAATTATATACACGTTCTACAAAACGTGGAAATATTCTGAAATCTCTACAATGGTTTGTACATTTTGGCGCAACAGAACGCATTTTACAAGAAGCTCATCCTCATATCGGAACCAATAAATTACCAGGAATTATCGCCAACATGCGCGAAGCAATTATCGAATGTGGTGGAGAGGTTTGGTTTGATACAAAACTAACGGATATTCTTATCGAGAATAATCAAATTAAAGGAATTGAAATTAATCACGATAAGAAAATTAAAACATCATCGCTTATTTTAGCAACAGGACATTCGGCTCGTGATATTTTCAATATGTTGAATGAAAAGAATGTTTTAATTGAAGCAAAACCTTTTGCATTAGGCGTTCGTGTAGAACATCACCAAAGTTTGATTGATTCTGCTCAATATCATTGTCCAATCGGAACAGAACGCAACGAATTCCTTCCCCCAGCATCCTATTCATTAGTTTCGCAAGAAGCCGGTCGTGGTGTTTTCTCTTTTTGTATGTGTCCTGGTGGAATTATCGCACCTGCTTCTACAGATGAAGGAGAATTGGTCGTAAATGGTTGGTCGCCATCTAAACGAGATGGTTTTTTTGCTAATTCGGGAATGGTTGTAACAGTTGATGAAAAAGATTTTGCAAAATATGGATTTACTGGACCTTTGGCTGGAATGAAGTTTCAACAAATGGTCGAGCAAAAAGCTTGGCAAGTTGGTGGCGGTAAATTAAAAGCACCCGCGCAACGAATGACTGATTTTGTTTCAGGGAAATTATCCAATTCATTAAACGATTGTTCTTATTTACCAGGTTTAACATCGGGGTTATTGAGCGAAGTTTTACCAAAAGAAGTACATCAATCTTTGAAATTAGGTTTCCAAACATTTGGTAAAAAAATGAATGGTTACTATACCGAAAATGCAAATATTGTGGCAACAGAATCTCGAACTTCTTCACCTGTTCGTATTCCGAGAAATGAAGAAAACTTAGAACATACGCAAGTTTTTGGTTTATTTCCTTGCGCTGAAGGAGCTGGTTACGCTGGTGGAATTATTTCTGCCGCCATGGACGGAGCAAAAGTTGCAATTGCTGTGAAGAATTTTATCGAAAAATAGTTTTATATTTAATACTCAAAATAAAATACAGATGTCAAGCTGAACTTGTTTCAGCTTCGCATCTTTAGAAATGATGAATCTCTTAAAATCTATACTATTTGTTGGTTTAGGTGGCGCTTTTGGTAGTGTTGCAAGAT
>NZ_CALGVK010000131.1:0-5894 GCF_937930195.1 uncultured Empedobacter sp. | reverse complement strand
CACAATCAACACAATATATATGTGGTAGTGGTACCGTTGCAGACTTAATGGCTTTAGGTGCCACAGGTAGTACCATAGAATGGTTTAATAGTATAAATGCAACAGTACCTTTGGCTAATAATACACCTTTAATTAATGGAACGTATTATGTAAGTCAAAAAATAGGAAATTGTTCATCTACGAAAAAAGCAGTTGCTGTGATAATCATTAATACTGCCGCTCCAATATACACTTCTTTACAAGTTTGTCAAGGAACAATTATAGGAGAGGTTGAGTGGAGTTCTCCTTCAGGGGCTGTTTATGAATGGTTTAATTCACCTACTGCACAAACTCCGTTAGCTAACACAACTGTTTTACAGTCAGGAACTTATTATGTTGGTAGAAATCAAAACGGATGTAAATCAGCAAGAGCATCCGTTCACGTAACAGTCTATGATTTACCAAATTCACCTACAGGTGAGAGTATTCAAGTTTTACAAAGTCCTGCTGTTGTAAGTGATTTGATTATGGATCAAACAAATGTTATATGGTATGCGTCTTATAATAACGCTATTCAACATATTAATGCATTGTCACCAACAACTAGCCTTACTGATGGAGCTACTTATTATGGTGTTATACAAAATGAAAATGGTTGTTATAGTATGCCAACAGCGGTTACAGTTGAATTGTTTTTAGGAGTAAACGAATTGGATAAGTCTAAATTAAAAGTTTATCCTAATCCTACAACTGATATGCTATTTGTAGAGTATTATGAAACTATTGATTTCATTGAAGTATATAATCTACTTGGTCAGCGAGTAGGAGAGACTAAATCAAGCGCAAATGAAGTTCAAATAGATTTGCAGCATTTAGCATCAGGTACTTATATGTTAAAAATAACCAGTGGTGAGAATAGTACACTCATCAAAGTAGTTAAAAAATAATTTCAATTTTAAACCCATCTCTTAGAGATGGGTTTTTTTATATAATCATTTTAACCCGATCGCGCGGATTTAACTTCGTTCAGTCGGCTAAAGCCTCGAGTGTAATCCGTGCTTTAAATAAAATAAGTTCATTGAAATAAAATAGTATCATGTCAACAAAATACAAAGCAACCGATAGTAGCAGTGCCTATTTTATAACCATAACAACAGTAGGTTGGGTAGATATTTTTACACGGCTAAATCAAAAAAATGTAATTATAGATGCCTTAAGATATTGTCAAAAGCATAAAGGTTTAGAAATCTATGCTTATGTTTTAATGCACAGTCATTTGCATTTACTTTGTAAAAGTGTAGGATCTTTAACATTAGCAGAAATAATGCGAGATTTTAAAAAGTACACAAGTAAAAAAATAATAGAAACCATAATAAATGAACCTGAAAGCAGACGAGAATGGATGTTAAACTATTTTAGTGAAGCTTGTGCACATTTAAAACGCCAGCAACAATATAAGGTTTGGCAAGATGGTTACCATGCAGAATCTGTTTATTCTAATTCATTTATAAAGGAGAAGATAAATTACATTCATCAAAATCCTGTAAAAGAGAAAGTGGTTGTAAATGCAGAAGATTATTATTTCAGTTCGGCACGTAATTATGCAGGTTTGGATAATGATTTGGAAGTTGAGGTAGTGTTTATGGGGTAGATATAGATGTATAGATAAGGTCACGGATTGCAAATCCGCGACATCGGGGATTTTTCTAATTAAACTATCGAAGGAAATAAATAAATTGACGTTTTTCTTTTGATTGAAGGTTGGAATAAAACCAAAAATCAATTTTAAATTTGCCATTATGACAACTCTAATACATACAAATTCGCCAACTCAACTAACCTTTGATAATTTTGGACACACTTTGCATCATTTCCAAATCGAATCATTCGATGGTAAATATTTGGTTTATGATACTCGTAATGATGACACAAAAATTGGAGAAACTTCTTCTATTTTTTTATTCAATACCAAAACGTTAGAAAATCAGTTAATTTATAAAACCCAAAATCAAACACAGTTTGGACCTGGAGTTGGAGCGGTGTCATTTTCTCAAATCAAAAATAAAGTCATTTTCATCCATGGAATTCGCAATGCGAATCAAACAAATCCATATTCAGCTACAAGAAGAACTGCGGTAGCAATTGATTTAGAATATCCGAATCAACCCATTTTTATGGATGCTCGCAACATTCAGCCCCCATTTACCAACGGAGCTTTGAGAGGTGGAACACATTCGCATTCGTGGAAAAAAGAAACGAATTGGATAAGTTTCACGTACAACGATTTTATTTTAGAACAAGAGTCAAAGCACAATCCTACCGTTAAAGATCAGCGCGTAGTTGGAATGATGTTTCCCCAAAAAGTAGAAGTTAATTTTGATGAAAATTTAGAGAATAATTCGGGCGAAATGTTTTCAATCATCGTTTCTAAAGTTGTTCCGTTTCCTACAAATGGAAGTGATGAAATTGAAAAAGCTTTTGATGAATGTTGGATAAATTCTTCTCATGACATTGCTTTTCAAGGATATGTAAGAGATAAAAATGGTGATTTGAAAACTGAAATTTTTGTCGCAACTATTCCTGATAAAATTATTATTGACGAAACCGATAATTTATTAGGAACGACAACAACATTACCAGATGTTCCGAAGTGTATTTCGCAGAAAAGAATCACATTTACCAAAAAAGGAATTAGTAACTTTCGTCATTGGTTACGTTCTTCTCAAGACGGAAAAGTCATCTACTTTTTAATGGAAGATGAACATCAAACTACACAATTATTTGGCGTAAACTTGATTTCTAACGAGATTATTCAATATTCATTTTTAGAACAATCAATTGATTCTCCTTTCAATCTATCTGTTGATGGAAAATTAGCTGTTTTTTTTAGTGATCAAAAAATTATCATTTTAGATCTAACTGAAAAAAAATCGAGCGTACTTTATCAAAACAACACATTCAATCATCAGTTAACAGGAATCCCTCATTTTTCAAATAACCGAAAAAAAATCTATTTTAATCAATTTGCACCGAATAAATTCAATAAAAAATATATTCAAATCTTCGAAATAGAATTAAATTATGATTATGATTAATGTTAAAATTCGAATTGTGATATTAAATGTTTTGTTTTTATAAAAATTTAGTTCTACATTTAGAATAGATTTTCAACCGAACCTAAAATCTATATCGTTAATTATTGTTCTTATTCAAGAGATAGTCACAAGAATAAGAACTAAAACAAAACCTCCATTTTGGAGGTTTTGTTTAGGTTATTTTATCAATTGCACTTGGTACAAATCTTTTCGTCTATCCTTCATTGTTTTTACTGTTCCATATTCATGCAACTCTTTCAAAAGGTACAAATCGACGTCAGCAACAAGAACCATTTCGGCATTTGGGGTCGCTTCTGCCTTCACTCCATTATTTGGAAATGAGAAATCTGAAGGCGTAAAAACAGCCGATTGAGAATACTGAATATCCATATTGTTAACGCGTGGTAAATTCCCTACAGAACCTGCAATTGCAACATAACATTCATTTTCTATGGCACGAGCTTGCGCACAACTACGGACACGAGTATATCCATTTTGCGTATCTGTCATGAAAGGAACAAATAAAATTTCCATTCCTTGATCTGCCAAAATTCTGCTTAATTCAGGAAACTCGACATCGTAACAAATTAGTAATCCAACTTTACCACAATCCGTATCAAAAACTTTGATTTCATCACCACCATTTAACGCATAATACTTGAATTCGTTTGGTGTAATATGAATTTTACTGTACGAATCTAATTTACCCGAACGATGACAAAGAAAAGACGTATTGTATAGTTTACCATCTTTTAGATGTGGCATCGAACCAGAAATAATATTGACATTATAGGTGATGGCAAATTCTTGAATTTTCTTTACAATATCATCTGTCATCGTTGCCAATTGATGCATCGCTTCGATTTCCTTCAAGTGATTGTAAGGACTCATCAACGGTGTATTGAAAAACTCTGGAAACATGATAAAATCCGAACCATAATCACTAACTGCATTTACAAAGAATTCGATTTGATCATAAAAATCCTGTAACCCATTAAACAAACGCATTTGCCATTGCACCAATCCAAGACGAATATTACGTTTGGTAGGTGAATTTGATGTTAATTCTGATTCATAATAGATATTATTCCATTCTAATAGCGTCGCATATTCTAACGATTCTTTATCGTCTTTCAGATAATTTTTCAAGATTTTTTTGACATTAAAATCATTGGAAATTTGGAAAGCCAACGTAGAATCATATATTTCTTTGCTTTTTACTTTCTCAATATATTGACGAGGTGTTAATTCTTTCGAATATTTATAATAATTTGGAATACGACCACCTGCGACAATCGACTTCAGGTTCATCTCTTCACACAATGCTTTTCGCTCATCATATAAGCGTCTACCTAAGCGAAGTTGACGATAATTTGGATGCACAAAAACCTCTATTCCATACAAAATATCACCTTCAGAATCATGTTTCAAGAATTTCCCATTAGAAGTAATCGTATCGTAATCTGACTCAAGATTTGTTTTCTTAGAATTTACAATAATACTTAATGCAGAAGCTACAACTTTGCCATCAACTTCAACACACAATTGTCCTTGTGGAAAAATAGCTAACAATTCTTTTATTTCTTCAACTGTCCATGTTCCAAGTTGATTGTGATAAGCTTCTTTTGTTGAAATAGTCAAATCACTATAATCTTCAAGTGTCAAATTTCTGACTTGAATATTCATTTTATTAAGATTTTTATTTGGTCTTAAATTAACAAATAATAATCCAATTTACAATTATAAAAAAATAAATTTACGCTTACCTTCGTAAGGTAGATGAATTAGAAAATGAAAGATGTAAAAATAGCATTTAAAAAGTCCATTTATCCTATTTGCGAAGAGTTGAATCATTATTTAGAAAAATATCATCGCACAACTAAAGCGAGTATAGAATATGATGATTTGATGCGTTTTTCGGGCTGTGTTGCTTTGGAAGATAAAGAAGGAAATGACACCCATTGGTTGGGTGTTTATTATACCGATTCGGAGCATCAAGAAATACAAGATAGTTTGAATAGAATTTACACCTACTTGCACTCGGATGGTGATGAAGAGTCGTTACCTTATCTCGTTGTTGATTCTATTGATTATTGTACATTCGGAAATTCGAAACCCTTCCGAATTCGTGTGAGAAATATTCTGAATGATAATTATACCAATTTCTATATTAAACAAGCAGATGCTTCGCGTATTTATGGTTTAGAATTAGAAGATATTTTGTCTCCGCACCGAATTAATTTTTTGGTGTATAAGAACACGCTTATTGAGGAACATATTTTAGGAATACCAGGCGATGTTTTCATTAAAAATGATTTGGATAAATGTAACGATTTAGAAAAAAATCAGATTGCGAAGGAATTTGTAAAATTTAATGAACGTTGTTTTATTGGTCTTTTGGGCGATATGCGTTCGTATAACTATGTGGTAATTCCGATCCATGATTTTGATCAAGTGATTTACAGAATTCGACCAATCGATTTTGATCAACAATGTTATGAAGGAAATTTAAAAATTTATCGACCACAATATTTTAAAGAGAATCGAGTAATGGTTGATTTAGTCAATGATCGTTTAAAACCTAATTCTATCGATCAATATCGAAAAGAAGTAAAATCATTGATCACGAAAAGAATCTCAAACAGCTCAAAGCGTTTTCGAGATTTAATGAAAATCATAAAAAAAGACACGATTTCTAAAGATGAAAATATAGAACAATTACGAAAAGGTTTCGCTAAGTTTTACAAAGACCAATCGTATGAAGAGTGTAAGACTATGGGCGAAATTTTGCATAAAGCTATCATTAACAGTTTGGAATAA
>NZ_CALGVK010000130.1:0-2058 GCF_937930195.1 uncultured Empedobacter sp. | reverse complement strand
ACGGGATGACGGAAACTTCACCATTAATTACAGTAAATAATCCACATAAATTAGGGGTTCGTATCGGAACTGTTGGTTCGCCTATCAAAGATGTTAAGGTAAAATTAGCAGAAGATGGCGAAATTTTAGTTCAAGGTCCTAATGTGATGATGGGGTATTATAAAAATCAAAAAGCGACGGATGAAGTTATTATTGATGGATGGATGCATACAGGAGATATCGGCGTTTGGGAAGAAGGCGAAGGTCATTTCTTAAAAATTATAGACCGTAAAAAAGAAATGTTCAAAATTTCTGGAGGCAAATATGTTGTTCCGCAACCAATAGAAACGAAGCTTGTTGAGTCTGAATTTATCGAGCAAGCAATGGTTATCGGTGATGCACAAAAATTTGCATCAGCTTTTATCGTACCTAATTATACAAATCTAAAAGAGTGGGCGAAGGAGAGTGCAGCAGAAATAGTTGCGTTGTCTCGTGAAGAATTTATAGCAACTAATGAAGTTCACAAAAAAATAAATCAAGAAGTACGTAAAGCAAATCAGTATTTTGGAAACTGGGAACAAATCAAAAAACCTGCAATACTAACACATGAATTTACAATAGAAGCTGGTGAATTAACACCAACTTTAAAAATGAAAAGAAAAGTTATTTTAAAGAAATTTCAGAAAGAATTCGATGAAATTTATAAATAATTTGAATCCCTTAATTCTAACTAAATTAAGGGATTTTAATTTTAAACAATTTCAATCATAATTTTTTGAAAAAGTCATCATTTTAAATTACTTTCGACGAATACTTTTCAAAACTACAAAACTATAAATGCGCTATGGAAGTAACCAGAATTTTTGATTTACCAAAACGACAGTTGGAGAAGTTTCCTGATTTATCCATGTTTGTTAGCAAGCAAGACGGAGAATGGAAACCAATGTCGACTAAATCTTTTTTGGATCGTGTAAATCAAATCTCGAAAGGTTTGATTGCTTGTGGAGTTCAAGCAGGTGATAAAGTTGGTTTAATCTCAGAAAATCGTGTCGAATGGAATATGATAGACTACGCTATACAACAAATTGGCGCTGTTGTGGTGGCAATTTATCCCAATATTTCAGATAACGATTATGAATATATTTTCAAAGATTCTTCAATAAAATTATGTTTTACAAGTAATCAGGATTTATATACTCGGATAAATTACCTCAAAACATCATTGCCATCTTTAGAACAATTGTATTCGATTGATGAAGTTGAACATGCAACGAGTTGGAATATTTTAATCGAAAAAGGGCAATTGATTGATTTATCAGAAGTAGAAAAAAGAGCAGCTCAAGTAAAACACGAAGATTTAGCCTTTCTAATTTATACATCTGGTACAACTGGAAAACCGAAAGGTGTCATGTTATCGCACAAAAATATTATTGCTGATGTTATAGCGTGTGAATATTCTACACCACTAAATCCTTATGATCGTGCATTAACGTTTTTGCCAGCTTGTCATGCCTACGAACGTACCTTACAGTATTTGTATGTCTACATGGGCCTTTCTATTCATTTCGCTGAATCAATGGATAAAATCGGGGAAAATTTAAAAGAGATTAAACCGCATATTATGACAGCAGTTCCTCGTGTTATAGAGAAAGTATATGAAAAGATTATGACAACTGGAGCGCAATTAACAGGTGTCAAAAAATCTATTTTCGATTGGGCTGTAAAAATTGGTGATGAGTATGTTTTAGAAGCAGATCAACGCTCAACATTGTATAATATCAAATTAGCAATTGCGCGTAAATTGGTTTTACATAAGTGGTACGAAGGGCTTGGCGGAGAATTGAAAGCAATTGTAACTGGTAGTGCAGCAATTCAACAACGAATAGTTCGCGTATTTTTGGCAGCAGAAATTCCTATATACGAAGGTTATGGCTTAACAGAAGCTTCACCTGTAATTGCTGTAAATTGCTTTCGTCGTGGAAAAAAAATAGGAACTGTAGGCCCTCCATTAAAAGGTGTTGAAATCAAATTAGCTGATGATGGCGAAATCTTGGTTCATGGTGATATTGTAATGATGGG
>NZ_CALGVK010000129.1:0-2659 GCF_937930195.1 uncultured Empedobacter sp. | reverse complement strand
GTGATATCTATAGTACCAATTGCAGTATGTTGTTCCGCATTGATTTTAAATTTTCCACGTGAAACTTCAACAATTTTTTTATCTGCCAATAAAGATTGTAAATCTTTGATGAGAATTTCTCTATCGATGATATTGTGTATGTTCAGAATCGCAGCCAACTGCTTATAATTCATTGCTCGATTCGGTTGATCATATAAAGTTTTAATGATTTGTTTGGTGAACTTACCACTGTCCTTCCTTTTATTTTTTATAAATCTTCTTTTCTTTGGCATGTAATGTTTATTCTAATTTAATTTTTCTTTTATTTAAATAGAAACATCATTCAATAAAAGAACTAAAATGGGTCCATAATTTGACTCCATAATTATTTAGTAAAATTACGTATAATTAATATATTTAGCTTTTTAATTATAAAGAATGTCAAAATTCAAATATTCCACTTATCTCATTAATTTAGATAGATCTACAGATCGTTTAGAATTGATGAAAAAGGAATTTTCTAAAAGCAATTTAACTTTCGAAAGGATTTCTGCAGTCGATGCAAAAAATTTAAAGGGCGATGAATACTTCATTAACAATAAATACGACAGAGATTTATTGGGTGGTGAAATCGGTTGTTACCTCAGTCATGTAAATACTTTGCAAAATTTTTTGAATTCTGATAATGATTTTGCTTTGATCATAGAAGACGATGCGATGTTGCCAGAAAATTTGAAACATTCGGTGGAAGAAGTAATGGATCAATACGATGATTTATCGACTAAACATCGATGGGATGTATTGAAATTGAACAGTAGAAGAAGATACATCAAAATCAAAGATGTAAAAAATACAGATTTGTTCATAGGCGCCTGTGGAACGAGTATTCCTATCACTACAATTGCTGCGATTTGGACAAAAAAAGGAGCAGAAAAATTCTTAAAAGTCTGTTTAGCAAAAGGGAAACCAGAAATCAAAAGACCCATCGATTGTGAATTGCAACATCCTTGGGAATATGATTTATTGATTTACAATTTATTACCCTCTTTAATTACAAATTTTCCAGTGGAATCTGAAATTCAATTTGATTTAAGTAAAAGAAAAGCAGAATTGTTTAGACAAATTAAATACGAACTCAATCGTCTATTTCCTAAATACAATTATTACATCAAACAACACGGATTCAAAGCGTTTTTCAACAATTTCTTCTGGAAAAAAACCGAAAAATTATAAAAAAAACGGACAGAAATAAATCTCATACCCGTTCTTCAAATGAATAAATTGTATAATTAACAAGAAATTTTGTTCACTCTATTTTGGTGTCTTCCGCCTTCAAATTCAGTATTTAAAAACACATCCACCATTTCGATTGCATATTCCGCAGCTACAAATCTCGCTGGCAATGCAATCACATTCGCATTGTTGTGCATTCGACTCAAACGCGCCAAATCCGTATTCCAACACAAAGCAGAACGTACACCTTGATGTTTGTTCGCAGTCATATTTACACCTTGACCACTTCCGCAAATCAAAATCCCAAATTTTACTTCACCCTTTTCAACAGCTGCTGAAGTTGGATGTGCAAAATCTGGATAATCAACAGAGTCTGTTGATAATGTCCCAAAATCCTGAACCTCATGACCTTGAGTTGTTAAGAACTCCTTGATTTTCTCCTTGTAGGCAAAACCTGCGTGATCCGAACCTATCGCTATTTTCATAATATATACGTTATTAACATCGATTTTTAATAAATATTATAATTCGTTCATTATCAACTTTATTTAATTTTAATAGAATGTTAATAAGTTCGTAATTACTTTTAATGATTTCTTAACATTAAGACTTGATATTCTCAAAACTATTTCTAATTAAATTAATTTCAATACAAGTCAAGCAAAAGTTTTTAAAATCAAATCCAATTTATGCACAGACTTATTGGTAATATTAACAACTCAACTTGTTTGTAAAAACCACTATTAACAATTAACATTAAAATGTTGATAAGTCAATAATTCTCTCATTATTAAACAAAATTACAAATAAATCATTGTTAATTGACACCCGATAAAATTAATTAATCTTTAGTTATCCACATTTCAACAGCGCATACATCATTATCATATTTCTTTTTTTTAAAATTTTAAATAAAATATAATACTAATGATAAGTCGGTGAATAGTTGAAAACCGAAAAGAAAATAAAATTCCTATTTTTGTCATCACCAAATTATACAATATGAAAACGATAGACAATTTTAATTTTGAAAATAAAAAAGTACTGATCCGAGTGGATTTCAATGTGCCGCTAAACGATGAATTGAAAGTTACCGATACGACTCGTATCTTGGCAGCACAACCAACTATCGATAAAATTTTGAAAGATGGTGGATCTGCCATCCTAATGACGCATCTGGGAAGACCGAAAAATGGATTCGAAGATAAATTTTCTTTGAAAAATATAGTTGATAAAGTTTCGGATATCTTAAAAGTCGATGTGATCGCAGCCAATGATGTCATAGGTGAAGATGCACAACAAAAAGCCAATCAACTAAAACCTGGACAAGTACTTTTGTTGGAAAATCTACGTTTTCATAAAGAAGAAACCGAGGGCGATAAAACCTTTGCGGAAAAATTGTCAAAATTGGGTGATTTTTATGTGAACGATGCTTTCGGTACTGCTC
>NZ_CALGVK010000128.1:0-10002 GCF_937930195.1 uncultured Empedobacter sp. | reverse complement strand
CCTATTCATCATGCTGAATTAATTCCAGAATTTAAACAAGAATTAGAAGATTTTGGTCGAATTTACATGTATCGTTTGATGCCTGATTATAAAATTTTTGCACGTCCAATTACAGATTATCCAGGAAATTCGGAACAAGCAAAAGCAATTCAATTAATGATTCAAAACAACTTGGATCATGCAGTTGCACAACACCCAGAAGAATTGATTACTTACGGAGGAAATGGTGCTGTTTTTCAGAACTGGGCACAATATCTGTTAACAATGAAATATTTGTCTGAAATGACAGACGAACAAACATTGGTCATGTATTCTGGTCATCCAATGGGATTGTTTCCTTCACACAAAAATGCGCCTCGTGTTGTCGTTACGAATGGAATGGTCATTCCTAATTATTCGCAACCTGATGATTGGGAAAAAATGAATGCATTAGGCGTTTCTCAATACGGACAAATGACGGCAGGAAGTTACATGTATATTGGTCCGCAAGGAATTGTACATGGTACTACGATAACCGTATTAAATGGTTGTCGTAAAATTGATGATAAAGGAACAGCAGGAAAATTATTTGTTACGGCTGGTTTAGGCGGAATGTCTGGAGCTCAACCAAAAGCAGGAAATATTGCAGGAGTGGTATCTGTTACTGCAGAAGTTAATCCAGCAGCGACTTGGAAACGCCACGAACAAGGTTGGGTGGACGAAGTAATTTCAGACTTGGATGAATTAGTCGCTCGTGTAAAAAAAGCTAAAGCAGATAAAGAAGTTGTTTCGATTGCTTATGATGGAAATATCGTTGATGTTTGGGAAAAATTTGACCAAGAAAACGTTTATATTGATTTAGGATCAGATCAAACTTCTTTGCATAATCCTTGGGCTGGTGGTTATTATCCGGTTGGATTAACATTAGAAGAATCAAATCAAATGATGGCCGAAAACCCAGAGTTATTCAAAGAAAAAGTCCAAGAATCTCTTCGTCGTCATGCTGCTGCGGTTAATAAACATACTGCAAAAGGAACGTATTTTTTTGATTATGGAAATGCCTTTTTATTAGAAGCTTCTCGTGCTGGAGCGGATGTTATGGCAGAAAACGGAATCGATTTCAAATATCCTTCGTATGTACAAGATATTATGGGTCCAATGTGTTTCGATTACGGATTTGGACCATTCCGTTGGGTCTGTACTTCTGGAAAACCAGAAGATTTACTAAAAACCGACGAAATCGCTTGTCAAGTTTTAGAAAAGATTATGCAACATTCTCCTGCTGAAATTCAACAACAGATGCAAGATAATATTACGTGGATAAAAAGAGCACAAGAAAATAAATTGGTTGTTGGATCGCAAGCTCGAATTTTATATGCAGATGCAGAAGGACGAATCAAAATTGCGAAAGCCTTTAACGATGCAATTGCGAAAGGCGAAATAGAGCCAGTTGTTTTAGGTCGTGATCATCATGATGTTTCGGGAACAGATTCTCCTTTTCGCGAAACGTCTAACATTTATGATGGTTCAAAATTTACAGCTGATATGGCGATTCATAATGTTATTGGGGATAGTTTCCGTGGCGCAACTTGGGTTTCTATTCACAACGGTGGTGGCGTTGGTTGGGGCGAAGTAATCAACGGTGGTTTTGGAATGCTGTTAGATGGATCTTCAGATGCTGAAAACCGTTTAAAATCAATGTTACATTGGGATGTGAACAATGGAATTGCTCGACGTTCTTGGGCAAGAAATGACGAAGCTATTTTTGCGATTAAACGCGCTATGGAAGAAGAACCTTTGCTAAAGGTTACACTTCCTAATATGGTTGATGAAAATTTATTATAAAAGCTTATGAATACTATTGAAAATTTACTCAAATTAATTTCTTCTCAAAACAAAAGAGATATTAAAAAACTCGAAATTAGAGAATTAGAAGAAGAAAAAAAAGGGAACTTTATTGCTTTTGTAGATGACCAGTCGAATAGTTACGATGTAAATATAGTAATCAAAAATAAAGAAGTTACTTCCCATTCTTGTGATTGTGGAAGTAACGAATCTTGGTGTATTCATCAAAAAAAAATGCTAGAAGAAATCGTAAAACTTACCTCTTTAAAACCTGTTAAAAAAACTCGCATAAAAAAAGAAAAAGAGAGCGAAACTTTACTTAAACTAATTGAAGAAGAAGATTTAAGAAAATGGTTACTTGATTTTTTTAATACAAATAGAGAAGCTGAACAATATTTCATGTTATCATTTTCTCAAAAACAAAAAGAGTATTCTCTTGATGAAGTAGAACAATTAATAAAAGATACAATAACCTCAATAATAGGTAAAAAAAGGAAAGTAGAAATATCCGAAGTAAAAAAGATAATCGATTTACTACAAATTGCTCTTGAACCTGTATTTGCTTATATAGATTGCATTATTAAGACGACAGAAATCGCAAAACCACTAATTATAAGAATATGTGATTTATTACTTTCTTTTCATTTTAACTCGGGTACAACAAGTAAAAGATTAGAAAAATATGTTTACGCTATTATAGAAAAATATGCTTTTAGGATCAATAAAATAGCAGTAGAAGAACAATGGAAAAACGTTGTACTTGATCATTGGAGCAACTTCCTTAATATGGATAATATAACTGTAAATGATTTTGAAATAAATAAAGAAATATATTATCAAGCGACTACAGAGAGAAAAAAAATTATCGGACAACACCTTCTAAATTACCTAAAAAAATGGCATAAAGAAAATATAAATTATAACATAGAGATTCAGACATTCTTTCTACAAATCATGATAGAGACAGAGTTGTTTACAGAAATAAAAGATTATTTCAAACCATCAATTTATCAAAATGACTATAATTTAATGATTTTAGAAGAACTAATGAAAACTGACCATATTGCTGTAGAAGCTTATTGTAAAGATATTATTTCAAACAATTCTAAAGAAAAATACAACTACCCTTATTACAATATTCTAGAAAAACTTTATAAACAGACAAATGATTTGCCTAAATATACAGAAATAAAACTTTTAAAATTCCCTTACAATCCATCATTAGAAGATTTTCTTTTTATAAAAAATCATTTAAATGAAGAAGAAAAGTTTAAAAAATTCAGAACGAAAACACTTACTAATCTTAAAATAAATTTTTACGAATCAGATGATTGTATTGATTTATATTTTAAGATATTAGATGCTGAAAAGGAGTATAAAAAAATGATCGATGTAATAAGTAATTATGTTCCAGCTGAAATAATTTTATGTTATTTTGATCAACTCTTTTTATTTAACAAAAATACCTTCTTAATAAATTTACTTAAACGTTTAGCTTATCTCTACAGTTATTCTTCTCAAAAAGATATGGAACTTGATTTAATCAATAAAATTAAAAAATCATACGGCGATATACTTATTAAAAAATATTTAGATTTTTTAATTAATAGCGATAATTTTATAAAAATTAGAATTCAGAATAATGAATTTATAGAAAAACTACTTGACTAATTTATTTGTTTAATTGTGATCTCATAGACCTAAAATAAACAGTTGAATAAAATTCTGATGCTAAAAACAGTTTAAAATCAATATACATTGGGATGTGGATGAAACGATGAAGCTATGTTTTCGACAAAACGTGCCATGGAAGAAGAACCTTTGCTAAAGGTTACACTTCCTAATATGGTTGATGAGAATTTATTATAAATAACTAAACCCACCTCAATTGAGGTGGGCTTTATACTTCTATAAAAAGAATATTAAGAATGTATAGCTACAACAGTAGCTACTGCAGCTCTTACACAATCTTCGATATATGTTTTGATTGCATCACGATCCTCAACATTTATTTTACTGTCTTGATAAGCTTTTTCAACATCATTTTTCAAATCAGTAATTTTTTTTTCAGATTTCTCTATTTCTTTTGCGTCTTTTACATTAATACGATCAATCAACGCTTTACCCAAATCACTTGCTAATTTTTTAGCTTTATCATTTAACAATGCAGGCATCGGAATTTTAGCAACAGCAGCATTTGCGGCAGTAATATCTGTATAAATAACTGTTGCAATATCTGATTTTACTACAGCTTTGTCGCAACTTGATTTGCTTCGTTTGCATCATACGCTTTGTCTAAAGCTTTCTGTGACTCTTTTTGCGCTTTTTTTGAGGTGTTTCATTTTTACATGATCCTAATGTAACTAATGCAAATACACCTAAAACTATTGAATTTTTTTTCATTTTTATTTATTTTGTTAGATAGATACAACCAAATATAAAAAAACAATAATTAGACAAACATCGTTCATCTATATTTTAGAACTATTTAAATTTAACAGATCATACAAACCATTGATATATGTTAACTTATTCAATTAAAACTTCTTACCCTACATCAATACAATCAATACATTGGAATTGTAAATTTGTATAAGAAAATAAAAAAACATCATTATGAACACAAAAAATATAGAAGCGGTTATCGCTCCAAGAGAGCCTCATTTCGTAGGAGATGGATTTAGAGTTCATAACTTTATTCCGAGCGGTTATCATTTAGACATGAGAAGAATGGATCCTTTTATTATGTTGGATTACAATTCAAAATTTGATTTTCTTGCAACGGACAAACCAAAAGGTGTTGGTGTACATCCGCATCGTGGTTTCGAAACCGTAACAATCGCTTATCAAGGAAGTGTTTCTCATCATGACAGTGCTGGCGGAGGTGGAACAATTCATCAAGGCGATGTACAATGGATGACAGCTGCGTCAGGAGTTTTACACAAAGAATATCATGCAGAAGAGTTTTACAAAAAAGGAGGAATTTTTCAAATGGTTCAATTATGGGTAAATCTCCCTGCAAAGGATAAAATGAGTGCGCCTAAATATCAAGCCATTGCACACAAAGATATTCCAACTGTTGAAGTTGAAAATGGATTTGTAGAAGTTATAGCTGGTGAATATAACCAAGCAAAAGGTGCTGCATCTACTTTTTCTCCTGTTCATATGTTGAATGCAAAATTAAATGAAGGTGGTAAAGCGAATTTTAGTTTCCCAGCACATTACAATACAGTTTTATTGGTTATTGAAGGTGAAGTAAAAGTGAATGAGCAAGAAATTGTTCCAACAGATCATTTGTTATTGTTTACTAATGAAGGAGAAGATTTTACAATCGAAGCGACTGAAAGTAGTGTGGTACTTATTTTGAGTGGAGAACCTCTAAATGAGCCAATCGCATCATACGGTCCATTTGTAATGAATACACAAGAGCAAATTCGTGAAGCATTTGACGATTACAATCACGGAAAATTTGGTACATTAGAAGATTAAATATTCAACTTAAAAATATATTAGATGGAAATTAAACAAATTGATGATAAAAAAAATGGCGCTTTTGCCATTTTAGATGGCGATAAAAAAGCTGGAGAAATGAGTTATGTTTGGGCTGGAGATGATAAAATCATCATCGATCATACAGAAGTTGATGAAGCTTATGGCGGACAAGGTATTGGTAAAAAAGTTTTATTAGCCTTGGTTGATTGGACAAGAAATAATAATATTAAAGTTATTCCTTTGTGTCCTTTTGCAAAAGCACAATTTGATAAAAACACAGAAATTAGAGATGTTTTATCTCAATAAAAAAAGGAACTCGATTTAGAGTTCCTTTTTGTTTTTAATATCCTATTGCTTTATCATCACCGCGTGGATCTGCGCCTGCTTGATATGTCCCGTCAGTATTAACTAATATTCCATCTACTCGCCCATAAGGTTGACGTTCTTTCAAAACATAACCTTTTTGTTTTAACGATTCGCGAACGTTTTCTGAAATTGCATTTGGTTCATAATCGATTTGATCTGGTAACCATTGATGATGAAATCTTGGTGCAGCAACAGCTTCTTGCATTGTCATTCCGAAATCAACAACATTTACAATTGCTTGAAAAACCGAAGTAATAATCGTAGAACCTCCAGGTGTTCCCACAACCATAAACAATTTACCATCTTTTTCTAAAATAGAAGGCGTCATCGAGCTTAACATTCTTTTCGAAGGTTCAATTGCATTTGCTTTTCCTCCAACTAAACCATATAAATTTGGTGTTCCTGGTTTTACAGAAAAATCATCCATCTCATCATTCAACAAAAATCCTGCACCTTCCACAACCACCAAAGAACCATACGAATTATTTAAAGTTGTCGTAACAGAAGCTGCGTTTCCATCTTTGTCAACAATTACATAATGCGTAGTTTCCATCGATTCTTTTCCAAATATTTCTCCCGCTTTAATTGCTGAACTTGGTGTTGCTTTATCAAACGAAAAATCTTTCATTCGATTTACATTATAACTTTTATCTAACAATTGTTTTTGCGGAACTTTTATAAAATCTGGATCACCTAAATGTTCTGCACGATCTGCATAAACACGACGCTCGGCTTCTACCATTACTTGAATTGTAGAATCTGCCTGAAATCCCCATTTATGAATAGGATAATCTTCGATTGATTGAAACAACGAAACCAATGCAATTCCTCCACTTGATGGTGGTGGCATCGAAATTACTTTAAGATTTCTATAATTTCCCGCAACTGGCGTTCTCCAAACCGATTGATATTGTTTTAAATCTTCGTGAGAAATAATCCCGTTTCCACGTTTCATTTCTTTTACAATCAGATCAGCCGTTCTTCCTTCATAAAAACCAGCGCGACCTTTTTGTTGAATCAGTTTTAATGTATTTGCTAATTCTTTTTGAACCAATCGATCTCCTTCTTTCCAAGAAGCTTTTGCAGTTAAAGCATTTATTTTTGAATTATATTTAACAAAATCGTCATGCTTATTCGTTAATTCACTTGCTTGTTGTTTAGTGATTTTAAAACCTTTTTGAGCCAAATCAATTGCAGGTTGCACTAATTCTTTCCAATTCAATTTTCCATATTTTTCATGTGCCTTTACCATTCCATCTACTGTACCTGGAACGCCTGCTGCAAATTGTCCATACAAACTAAGATCAGTAATTGCATTTCCTTCTTTATCCCAATACATATCTTCAGTAGCTTTCAAAGGTGCTTTTTCACGATAATCTAATGCATCCGTTTTTCCTTTTGCATCACGATAAACTAAAAATCCACCGCCACCAATATTTCCTGCATTTGGATAAACAACTGCCAAAGCGAACTGTACTGCAACAGAAGCGTCAATTGCATTTCCACCTTTTTTCAGAATTTCAACTCCAACTTTTGAAGCTTCGGGATGAGCCGTTACAACAGCTCCATTTTTATAAGATTCTTGCGCATTTAGTTGAATAATGGCAAAGAACGAAATTATTATAAATGATATTTTTTTCATAAAATCGATTTAAAACAAAAATATCAAAGTTTTAAAAAACTCCATCAACTAACATCGCTTTTAATTCATAAAAAAAGGAGCTCTAATTGAGCTCCTTTTTAAGATTATTTCTAAAAAATTGATTATTTCAATTTCTTTTTAACTTCTACAGTTTCGTATGCTTCGATGATATCATTTACTTGAATATCATTAAAGTTTTTAATGTTAAGACCACATTCGTAACCTTTGTTCACTTCTTTAACATCATCTTTAAAACGTTTCAATGAAGCTAATTCACCATCATGAATTACAACACCATCGCGGATAATGCGAACTTTAGAGCTTCTATAAACTTTACCGTCCAATACCATACATCCTGCAATTGTACCAACTTTCGTTACTTTGAATGTTTCACGAACTTCAATATTACCCGTTACTTGCTCTTTCAACTCTGGAGATAACATACCTTCCATTGCTTCTTTAATCTCTTCGATCGCAGCATAGATAATAGAATAAGTTCTGATTTCTACTTCTTCTTTATCAGCAATTTCACGAGCAGATACACCTGGGCGAACATTAAATCCGATAATAATTGCATCAGATGCAGATGCTAACAATACGTCAGATTCTGTAATTTGTCCAACACCTTTATGTAAGATGTTAACAATAATCTCCTCTGTAGAAAGTTTTTGTAATGAGTCTGTTAATGCTTCAACAGAACCATCCACATCTCCTTTCAAGATAATATTTAATTCTTTAAAGTCTCCTAAAGCAATACGACGTCCAATCTCATCAAGTGTGATGTGTTTTTGTGTACGAATAGTTTGCTCACGTTGTAATTGATCTCTACGAGATGCAATTTGTTTCGCTTCGCGTTCATCTTCGTAAACTTTAAACTTGTCACCTGCAGTTGGAGCTCCGTCTAAACCTAAAATTGTTACTGGAGTAGATGGACCGGCAACTTTAACGTTATTTCCTCGTTCATCTAATAATGCACGAACTTTACCATGGTGTGATCCTGCTAATACATAATCACCAATGTGTAATGTACCCGTTTGTACAATTATAGTCGAAACATATCCACGTCCTTTATCTAATGCAGCTTCTACAACTGTACCAGATGCTTTACGTTTTGGATTTGCTTTAAGATCTAATACTTCGGCTTCTAATAAAACTTTTTCTAATAAATCATCAACTCCTAAACCAGATTTAGCTGAAATCTCTTGAGATTGATAAGTACCACCCCAATCTTCAACTAATAAGTTCATTTGAGCTAATTGCTCTTTTACTTTTTCTGGATTAGCTGCTGGTTTATCAACCTTATTGATTGCGAATACCATTGGTACTCCTGCTGCTTGTGCGTGAGAAATTGCTTCACGTGTTTGTGGCATGATTTGGTCATCAGCAGCAATCACAATAATTGCAATATCCGTTACTTGTGCACCACGAGCACGCATCGCTGTAAAGGCTTCGTGACCTGGTGTATCTAAAAATGCTACACGTTTACCACTTGGTAATGTTACGTTGTAGGCTCCAATATGTTGTGTAATACCTCCTGACTCACCAGCAATTACGTTTGCTTTACGAACATAATCTAATAAAGATGTTTTACCGTGGTCAACGTGTCCCATTACAGTTACGATTGGCGCGCGAGTTACTAAATCTTCTTCATTATCGATTTCTTCTTCTTCCGTTGAGATTTCTTCTTCAGCATTAGCAAATTCTGCTTCGAATCCGAAATCATCTGCAACTAACTGAATTGTATCAGCTTCAAGACGTTGGTTCATGGTAACCATGATACCTAAAGACATACATGCTGAAATAACTTCTGTAACAGAAACATCCATTAACGAAGCTAATTCGTTAACTGTTACAAATTCTGTTACATGTAAAGTTTTGTCCATGTCCATTGCTTCTTGCTCTTGCTCAGCAAATTCACGACGTTCTTTACGTTTATCTCTTCTGTGTTTAGCCCCTTTAGATCCTTTTCCTTTATTCGTAAGTTTATCTAAAGTGTCTTTAATTTGTTTTTTAACATCTTCGTCAGAAAGTTCTACTTGAGGAACTCTTGGTCCTCGGTTATTACCTCCTCTAAAGTTTCCACCTCCTTGACGGTTTCCACCTTGACCTTGGCGATTTCCACCTCCTTGTCCTTGACGGTTGTTATTATTTCCTCCTCCGTGGTTGTTGTTTCCACCTTGGCGGTTGTTATTGTTTCCACCTCCGTGGTTGTTATTTCCACCTTGGCGATTGTTATTATTCCCTCCGTTTTCACCAGCTTTTGCTACATCTTCTGGTTTAACATTTTTCTGGATACGTTTGCGCTTTTTCTTGTCAGCAGCGTTATTAGCACCTTTCTGATTCCCCTTTTTATCGTCAGATTTTTTCTTATCAAATTTAGATAAGTCAATCTTTGCACCTGTAAAATTAGGTCCATCTAGTTTTGTGTAGACAGTTTCAATTTTTTGAGGTTCTACTGCTGCTACGTCTTCAATTTCTTCTTTCTTCACTTCAGGCTTCGCTTCCGTTTTTACTTCAGGCTTTTTAACCTCTTCCACCTTTTTAGGTTCTTCTTTCTTCACCTCTTTTTTAACTTCCGCTTTCGGTGCTTCCGCCTTTTTAGGTTCTGCTTGCTCTTTTTTAGGAGCTGGAGAATCTTGCTTTTTAGGTTTACCTGTATTATTTATTTTATCAAGATC
>NZ_CALGVK010000127.1:0-18064 GCF_937930195.1 uncultured Empedobacter sp. | reverse complement strand
AGCTTAATTTGTTTAGTTTTTGGAATTATTACTTATATATTACGTAATAAATTAAAAGTGAGACTAAAAGTTGTAAATGAATTGATAAATGAGACAGAAGTCGAAATTAAATATTTAGAAACTTGTTAACTTCTTGAAACAATATTACCCCCTAATTAACCCCCAATAAAAAAATAATCCCGATAAACAGTATGTTTATCGGGATTTTCAGTGGTCCCACTTGGGCTCGAACCAAGGACTTGCTGATTATGAGTCAGCTACTCTAACCAGCTGAGTTATAGGACCTGAATTTAAGCCATTATAACAACTACTTTCGCAAATAGTCTACTGCTTAATTCGAGTGCAATATTAAAGCATATTTTTTAAATAACAAAATTATTTTACATCTTCGCAAAGCTCTACCAGTACACCATTGGTTGTTTTAGGGTGCAAAAATACAATTCGTTTATTATCTGCACCTAACTTCGGTTGATCATTAATAAAAGTAAATCCCTGATTTTTAAGACGCTCGATTTCAACTTCGATATTATCTACTCCAAAAGCAATGTGATGAATACCTTCTCTATTTTTTTCTAAATATTTTTCAATTGCACTGTCTTTTTTTTCAGAACCTACCAATTCAATCTTCGATTCTCCTACTTCGAAGAAAGATGTACGTACGCCTTCCGACTCCACTGCTTCTTCTTTATAAGGTGCTTTTCCTAATAATTTCTCGAATAAATCATTCGATAATCCCAAATCTTTTACGGCAATCCCTATATGTTCTATTTTCATGTGTGTTGTTTTGTGTAAAGATAAACTTTTCTGAAAATTTTTATTTAAAATTTAAAGAGATTGTTGTAATATTGAACTATGAGTTTTTATGAAGATGGGAGTCAATATCTCCGCAAAGGTCAGTATAGAAAGGCGATTGATTATTTTACATTATCGATTAAACGCCAAATAGAAGTGGCAAATTCATATTTCGGACGTGGATTGAGCCAGTATTATATGAAACAAAATACAGATGCAATCAAGGATTTTGATAAAGCAATTGAATTAGATGATAAAAATCCTAACTTCTATTTTTATAGAGGTATGGCAAATTTTAATCAATATAATCCTACAAAAGCAGCTGAAAACTTTGATAAAGTCATCGAAATTGATCCAAATA
Source organism: uncultured Empedobacter sp. (assembly GCF_937930195.1). NCBI lineage: Bacteria > Pseudomonadati > Bacteroidota > Flavobacteriia > Flavobacteriales > Weeksellaceae > Empedobacter > uncultured Empedobacter sp. Next base: position 16,911 of record NZ_CALGVK010000127.1, on the reverse strand, counting down.
GTTTTGTCGCTTATCATCAAAAGGGTTATGTATTGATGAATTTAAACAAATATGACGATGCAATTGCTTGTTTTAATAAAGCTTTAGAAATTAATCCAGAATACGAATCTTGTTACCATAATCGTGCATTTTGTTTTGATCAATTAAAACAATTTGATCAAGCCATTGAAGATTATTCAAAAGTGATTGAAATGAAACCACATTTCTTATCGTTTTACAACAGAGGAAATACTTATTTTGTATTAAATGATTTAGACAATGCATTGAACGATTTTAATCAATCAATCGAATTAAATCCAAATCATTTCTTATCGTTTTACAACAAAGGTGCAATTTTAGAGAAATTAGAAAAGCAAGATGAAGCTGTTGAACAATACAAAAAAGCCTTACAGTTGAACCCAGAATTTTATTTAGCTGCAGAACGATTAGCACAATTAGAAAATCAAAATAACTAAGCAACCGTTTCAAAAAGAAACGGTTTTTTTGATCGAATTCATTTCTTGACCTAAATCAATGTGTAACTTTTTATTATATCCTTTCTTTGCAAGGTAAATAAATCGGGTATGCAAGTGCAAATAGCTGTTTTTGGAAAAAATAAGGAGATTGTTGATACATTAGAACGCGTAATTAACAACAATGAAAAATGGAAAGCATTTTGCACCTGCACGCAAGAGGAATTGAAATGGTTTGTCGCTGTAAACAAGGTCCAAATTGTTTTATATAGTAGTGCAATTGGTGCTTCGGAGTTAGAAGGTGTAGAAGAATGGATAAACACCTATTTTCCTACCATAAAACAAATACATCATTACGGTGGTGGAAGTGGTTTGTTAAAATGCGAAATTGATGGAGTTTTGGCTGGAATAAATCCAATCTCTAAACTTGAAGTGAATTTAATTGGTTAGTTTTTGTTATACAAAAAAGGCTTTTCAAAATTGTTGAAAAGCCTTTTTTATGTTATATCTCTTTTACAATCCAATAATCTCGAGAAAGCCCTACATCATTACGATTGATTGCTACTTCATCGCAGAAATCTAAAAATAATTCGTCTAACGTTTTGTCAATTTTTGGAGTTGAACCAATTATTTTGGTTAATACCGGATTTGTTTCATGTTCCAACAATTTTCCAGAAAAATTTAAAATCGAATTGTCTTTAAAACCAATAAAAGTACTTGGTGCAAAAAACATTACCTCTTCCGCATCGATTACTAAAAATGTTTTTGATTTTTTGATCAATTGAATTGCTTTGGCTTTTTCCTGTTCAGTTCCCATTTCCAAACTTTCTAAAAACAATTCAACATTGTCAAAAATTTCTTCTTTATTTTGAACAAACTCCATCATATATATTTTGGCAAAAATAGAGATTTTTCAATCTTCTTTCAGTAAAATTTCAACTTCTAAATATTCATGATAATTATTGACAAAATCTTGTTCAAAATTGATATCATCCAAACGCATTTGTACACCTTTCTTATCGACATCAATATAATCTAAAACCGTTTGTACAGTATACATTTCGAAATGTTGAAACGTTGGATATAATGTAATTTGTTTCAAGGTCAATGCCATTATAAAACAATTGATTCCATTAAAGTTAACACCAATATCAGCGAAATTTTTGTAAAAAGAAATCAAATTTGTTTTAAGCTGAAGATTATAATTAAAACTTCTTAATTTGAAATTTTTCAATACCAAACGATTCGTCGTTTTTAGAACAATTTCTTCTGTAATTTGAAGATTTTTACTCAATAATTCTAAGACTTTTTTGTCTTCAATTAATTGATAAAGAATATTTAAATATCGTTTAGCTGATTCAAAATCAAATAATTCCAAACTTACCAAAATCGATAAAAATAGAAAACGTTTGTTCGAGGGATATACAATTTCAATCTCTTTTAAATACTTTTGCGCTTCTTCAAATTTTAATTTATGAATGTAATATTCAGCAATATAAAAATTAGCAGCATACAGGTAATAATCTTCTTTCTTTGCTTCTAAAAGGTATAAAATTGATTCTTCGTTGAAGTTCAAGTTTCGTTGAACAACGCCCTTTAAAAAAAGTGCTTTTTTGTCTTTTGGAAATTCGTGCAACAGCTGATTCAATAAATCTTGTGCCTTAATCAATTGCTGTATAGGATTGTGAATAAACGAAAAACTTTTCCAAATTGGATATTGATTTTCATCCATCTCGTCATCAAGAATCAAGAAAAAAATATCGTTAAAAAGTTTATTGTAGTCCACGGTATAAGTTTTTTAGTAGTGCTAAAATTAAGCTATTTTTAGATAAAATGCATGAAAAAATAAAATCAGCTATTTCTAAAACTGTTGTCGTTTTATCTTCCCGCTTTCCGTTCTCGGAAAAGTTTCTATAAATATAATTTCTTTTGGAACTTGGTATTTCGTCAAATCGACCAAAGAAAAATCTAAACTTCTCTCCTCGCCTTCCACTATTAAAATTAATTTTTGTCCTAACAATTCATCCGTTTTTGATGTCACATAAAAGGCTGAATGAATAAAAGGTTTCAGTTTATCTTCTATTTGTTCAGGAAATAATTTTATTCCGCCCGAATTAATCACATTATCTGCACGCCCAATCCAATTAAATTGACGTTTATTGATGATTTCAACAATATCATTTGTCACCACTCGCAAACCATCATACGGTGTATCAATCACCAAACAACCTCGATTATCTTGTGAAATTTTCACCTCATCAAAGGCTTCAAATAAATTAGAAACATTTTGATATTTTTTGTTCTGAACTTGTTTAAAAGCAATATGTGTAATCGTTTCTGTCATTGCATAGGTTTCGTAGACTTCGTTATCAAAAGCCGCCAAATCTAATTTAACTTTCTCTGAAAGCGCTGCTCCCCCAATGATTAATTTCTTACATTTTGAAACAAACGACAACGATTTTTCGACTTGCATAGGCGTTAATGCTACAAAATCAATCGAATCCAACTCTTTTTGAATTCCTTTTGAAATATCTTCCATCAAAATATTCGAAGTAGGTTGCATACAAATCAACTTTAACCCAATTTCTACTGCACGAACCAACATTAATTTACCCGCAATATAAGTTACAGGCATCACCAACAAGGCTGAATCCCCTTTTTTCAAATTCAAGTATTTCCCTGTCATATTCGCGCTTTTACGCATATTTTCTTTAGTTAGAATAATCTCTTTTGGCGTTCCTGTTGAGCCAGAAGTATGCGCAACCATGACTGTAGAATCAGAAAACCAATCATCTAAAAATGATTTGACTGTTTCCTCAAATTCATTGGTTGGTTGAATAGAATTGACATTAAAATTAGGGGTAGAAAAATCTAAATACAACATCTTATTTATGATAACTTACACCTGCATTAATCTCCACATCTAACACATTATTTGCCGGTGGAATTGGACAATTGTAATGCTTACTATAAGCGCAATATGGATTATACGCTTGATTGAAATCAATTGTTACTTCGTTTGAATTACCGCCAAAATCTTTTGTATTTAAATCTAAATATCTTCCTCCTCCGTAAGAAGTAACGCCATTTGTTTCGTCCATAAAAGGCAAAAACAAACTTTCTTCGTATTTCTCCATAATCGGATAAGATTGATAAATCGTTAACGTTTGCTCCATATCGTCAATCGTAAACGTAATTGTTCCGTATTCTTTGTAATTTTTGATTTTCTTCGCCGAAGTTGGAAATGGAATAACTTTTCCATCCTTAATTGGAGTAAAATTCGCTTTTACACGGTACTTTTCATTAATCGGAAAAAAAGTAATTCCTTTAAAATTTGTTTTCTCCTCATCTACCAAAGGTGTTGTTTTAGGATTTGTATAAAATGACGCTAATTCAGTTTGATATTTTTGAATTGCGTTTGTATCAGTCATTTTATTTGCTGTTTGACAACTCATCAACACAACAACTGAGATTATTGCTACTAATAATTTATTGATCATAATTTGTTTCTAAATAAATATTCTCCTTTTAATTCTAATCGACTTGGAAAGTTATTGGTAAACAAACCGCCTGTTCCCAATCCTTGAGGCATCTCTGGATATAAAATTGCTGTCCATTGTGCAATAGCATTTAGTCCGATATTACTTTCCAAAGCAGAAGTAATCCAAAATGGAATTTCGTAGGTATCGGCCGCATTTATCCATTCCAAAGCCCCTCTTATTCCTCCTACTAAACTTGGTTTTAGAATAATATATTGGGGTTTAATTTTTTCTAACAATTTAAATTTATCCTCTTGTTGAACAATTCCTATTAACTCTTCGTCCAATGCAATTGGCGTTGGTGTGGTAGCGCATAATTCGGTCATTTGTTCAATATTCCCTGCTTTTATGGGTTGCTCGATCGAATGAATTTTTAAGTCAGCTAATTGTTGTAACACAACCTTAGCTTCGTCAAACGTAAATCCTCCATTTGCATCAACACGTAATTCTAATTGTTCTGCAGAAAATTCTGAACGCAATTGTTGTAAAATTTCATGCTCATTTTTCCAATCAACACCAATTTTCAGTTTAATACATTTATAACCAATCGCTAATTTTTCTTTGATTTGTTCACGCATAAAATCAATTGAACCCATCCAAATCAAACCATTTGTCTGAATACCTTGATCTCCTGAAGAAAATGCTGACTCGTACAAATTTGGATTCAATTTATCTGTATAAGCATCATTGTATCGATTAGTAGAAAGACTTTGAAAAGCCTGTTCTATTCCAAATTGTATTGAAGGCCAATCTCGTAATTGATTCCATAATTCCTCAATTCCTAAATCGATATGATCGCAAACCCATTGCAATTTTTCTTCATAATCTGGTCGATCATCAAAACTCAATCCTTTAAACAATCCACATTCACCAACATATTCTTTCCCATCTTCTTCTATCGTAAAAAGATACGTTAATTTCTCTGTCAAAATCCCTCGTGAAGTCCCGCTCGGATTTTTGAATTTCAATATATAAGGTTCAAAACTTGCTTTCATACCTCAAATTTAAACAATGCTTTTAGAAAAATATTGATTTAAATTAATTTTTCAATAAATCCAAACTCAATCGTTCACAATTTATCAATTAAACTATTTTTTTTGAATCTCATTTTTATTTTATTACTTTATTTCTCAAAGTGATTTCAATAAATAGTTAGTTATGAAAACAAAAATGCACCATAAACAATCTTTAATTTTTGGAATAATTAGTCTAATAATAACAATTCCACTAATTGCTATGCAATTTACAAATGAAGTCAACTGGAGTTTATTTGATTTTATTATTGCATTTATTTTACTGTCGGTTATTGGATTAACGATAAACTACATTCTACAACTGACTAACCGTTTACAAAATAAAATCTTTTTCTGCATATTGGTTTTACTCATTGGTTTATTAATATGGACTGAATTAGCTGTCGGAGTTTTCGGTAGTCCAATAGCAGGAAATTAGAATGATTTTTTTATTGAATACTTTTCCATTTATGTCAACCTAAAAAAGATCTGAAATACGTCTAAATTTTAAAATAGAATACTAAAAAGTATTTTATTGAAAAATTGTCATAACTTTAATTCACAAAAACAGTTAATTATGAAAAGAAGTGAACACATTGTCGTTTTATCAAAGGATCATCATTTTGGATTGCTTTGTAGTTGGAAAATTGAACAAGGTTTCTTTAAAAATATTGCATTAGAACGAATTGCATCTTATGTTGAATATTTTTGGAACAATCATCTTTCTGAGCACTTTAAACATGAAGAAACGATTATTTTTCCCTATTCAAACGAAACATACAACCAACAAATTAAAACCGAACATCAAGAATTAAAGGTTTTAGCACAAAAGATTGCTCAACATCCAGAGAAATCAATAGTAGAAAAATTTGCTCATTTATTAAAAAATCATATTCGGTTCGAGGAACGTGAATGGTTTCCTTACTTACAAGAAAATCTTGATGAAAGTGATTTGAAACAAATAGGTAAAAGATTAGAAAACTCGCACACAAAACCATTTGATAATTTTGAAGACGAATTTTGGAAATAATTAGAATTAATAAAACACCTTTTACTCTTTTATTAAAGAAATGATGTATATTTGTAGTGTAAAAGAATTGTAAATGTTATCAAAAACTTGTGAATACGCCGTTAGAGCAGTAATTTATATCGCACAGCAAACCAAAGACGGAAATCGAGTTGGAATAAAAGATGTAGCGAAAGGAATTGATTCTCCTGAATATTTTATTGCAAAAATTTTGCAAGAAATGGTTCGAAAAAATCTTTTACAGTCTACAAAAGGACCAAATGGTGGTTTTCATCTCGATGAAAAAGATATGAAAAATTCGTTGGCTGTAATTGTTAGACATTTTGATGGAGATAAAATTTTTAGTGGTTGTGCACTTGGACTAAAACGATGTTCAGAAAAAAATCCTTGTCCTTTGCATCAGCAATTCAAAGAAATACGAAATACTTTAAAGCATTTATTAGAAACAACTACTATCAACCAATTGGTTGAGAAATTAGATTCGCAAGAAGTATTTCTAAAATTAAATTTAGAATAAAATTTACCTTAATAAAAGATAAAAAGGTCTTTTTATTTGAATTGAAAATAAAAAACTTACTCAAATGAAAAATGATACAATTGATAAAATGTCTGGACATTGGCTTCTTGCTAAAATAGGAAAAAAAGTACTAAGACCTGGAGGAAAAAAGTTGACAAATGAAATGGTTGAATTGTTAGATATCAATACAAATGATGCGATTGTAGAATTTGCTCCTGGGCTTGGTTATACCACTTCTATTGTACTTGACAAACAGCCAACATCATACATTGGAATTGATTTAGACGAAAAAATTATCGAGAATTTAAATCAAAAATTTGATAATCAAAAAGCTGTTTTTCAATTAGGAAATGCTGCTGACACAAGACTTGATGACTGTTCTCAAACTAAAGTTTTTGGAGAAGCTATGCTAACGATGCATGCCAATCATCGTAAAAGTGAAATCATAAAAGAAGCTCATCGTATTCTAAAAAAAGATGGATACTATGCAATTCATGAATTAGCATTAAAACAGAATAATATTTCAGATGAAATCAAAAAGAACATTCAAAAAGAGCTTGCAATTACGATGAATGTTAATGCAAGACCATTAACAGTTGAAGAATGGAAAATTCTTGTAAAAGAAGAAGGTTTCGAAATTATTGAAATTAAAACAGCTGAAATGCGCCTGCTTGAACCTTCAAGATTAATTGATGATGAAGGATTTTCAGGATTTTTAACTATCATAAAAAATATTGCAACTCAAACAGAAGTGAGAGAAAGAGTAATAAAAATGAAGAAAGTTTTCAAAAAATACGAAGAACACTTGTGTGCTTTTGTCATGATTGCAAAGAAAAAATAATAATGCTAAAAGGCTCAAAAAAAATTTAATTTAATAAAAGATAAAAAAGTATTCTATTATGGACATAAAAACAGATTTAATCGGAGAAATGGTCTCAGAAGATTTTAGAACTGCGGCGATTTTCAAAAAACATGGCATTGATTTTTGTTGCCGTGGTGGAAGAACCATCGAAGAAGCCTGTGAAAATAAAACTACAGATGTAAACAAAGTGTATAATGATTTGGAAAATTTACCTTCTCAAACCGAAGCTTCAATCGATTTTAAATCGTGGCCATTGGATTTGCTAAGTGAATATGTTGAAAAAATACATCATGCTTATGTGGAAGAAAAAATACCTGTTTTACTCGCTTTCTTAGACAAATTATGCAAAGTTCATGGTGAAAGACATCCAGAACTTTATGAAATAAACGCTTTATTTAATCAAACAGCTCAAGATTTGAGTGCTCATTTAAAAAAAGAAGAATTAATTCTTTTTCCATTTATCAAAAAAATGACTCATGCAAAGAAAAGAGGAATAGAATTAGAAGTTCCTCATTTTGGTACAGTTGAAAATCCAGTTCACATGATGGAACATGAACATACCGCAGAAGGTGATCGTTTTGCAAAGATTGCAGAACTTACCAATCATTACACTCCACCAGCAGATGCGTGTAACACTTATCGCGTGACCTATGCAATGTTAGAAGAATTCGAGAATGATTTGCATACTCATATTCACATCGAAAACAACATTCTATTTCCAAAATCTATTCAATTAGAAAAAGAACTTAAATAAGTTTATTCACTCCCAATAATCCTCTTATTGGGAGTTTTTGATTCTTTAATTCATTATTATTTAAGATATTTTCACTTATAGTTTTGTAACTTTTTGATGATTGATGCGTCTTATTTGTAAACAACCCTATAAATGAAAAAATATTTTCTTCCAATTATTTGTATTGCATCTGTTCATACTTTTGCTCAACAAGAAATAAAAGGAACTTTTCAATATACCAATCAAGCTCCAATAGCGTTAGCAGATGTAATCATTTTTCAAGGCGAAAAAATTATAGATGAAATTTCTACTGACGAAAATGGGCACTTTACGGTTATTTTAGAAGAAGGAACTTATACGTATAGAATTGAAGAAGCTGGAATTTTACTTCATTCATCCTCTCTCACGATTACGAATCATACGGATTTAGGAATTATTTTAGTTCCTAAAACAGAGAATGTATCGTTAGCAGAGGCTGTCGTAACTGGCCAAAAAAAATTAATTGAAAAGAAAGTTGATCGAATCATTTTTAATCCAGAATTAGCCGAAGGCGCAAAAGGAGGAAATGCCTTAGATGCGTTAAAACTTGCACCACGTATAAAAGTTGAAGAAGCTACAGATGCAATTTCTATCATTGGAAAAGGTTCTGTAAGTGTGATGATTAATGATCGTTTGATGCAAATGAGTAGTGAACAATTAGCCAATTATCTAAAAACTATCCGAACAGAAGATATCGATAAAATAGAAGTTATCACCAATCCACCTTCAAAATACGATGCAACTGGAAATAGTGGAATCATTAATATCGTATTGAAAAATGCAAAACAAGAAAGTTTCAATGGCTCTATTTCAAGTTCTTATAGTCAGCAAAAATATCCAGGTTTTAACTTAAATGGGAATATCAATTACCGAAAAGGAAAATGGACCTTAACCTCGAGTGTTTATAGTGGTGTTGGAAATTGGTACAATGAAAGTGAAAATTCGACTATTTATCCTGATCAGAAATGGTTGACAAACGGAAAAAATAAAAATAAGAACCAGTATTATGGTGGAAGAATTGGTATTGACTACCAACTAAACGATTTATTCATTACAGGATTTAACTTTGACTATTCTGATGGAGATGGGATGAACAAAGGGAATTCCATCACTTCTATTTTTGATTTAACAAATAATACCTTAAACCGATATATGACAACCAACAGAGATGGTACGACTTGGGATTGGGGGTATCTTGGATTGAATTATCATATCATCAAAAAATTTAAACAAGAAGGAAAAAAGTTAACATTTGACTTCGATTATTCGAACAATATAAACGATAACAACAGCAAAAATATAAGCAACGAATTTGATTCAGATTGGAATCCAATTGATAATAAATACGACAACAACTATAGTTTATCAGAAAGTTCATCGGATCGATTTAATGTAAGTCTTGATATGGAGCATCCTGTTAATTCGTGGAAAATGAATTATGGAACACGTTTGCGTTGGGCTAAAGATAAAGCAGATAATCACCGTTACTCAAAATCAAATCCAACTGAAGATTTCCAAGAAGATGTTAATTTCTCGAATAACTATCAATATAACGAAAATGTGTATGCACTTTATTATTCAGTCGAACGAGAATTAAATGAAAAATGGACAGCTAAAGTTGGTTTACGTTACGAACATGCACAATCAAAAAGTATAATGGATGATCCGCAATATAATTACAAAAAAGAGTATGACGGTTTATACCCTACTGCCTATTTGATGTATCAATCTTCTGAAAATCATTCGTTTACCCTAAACTATTCGCGCCGTGTAGATCGACCATTTATTTGGTATTTAAATCCGAGAACAACCAAACAAAACGAATACAGTTACTATGAAGGAAATCCAAATCTAACACCTTCTAATTCTAATAATTTCGAATTAGAACATGCCTATAAAGATTTATTTGTATCGAGTATCTATTACAGAAATGCAACTGATCTTTTTGAACAAGTCGTTATCTATGATCCTGAAACGAAAATTTCGCTTTCTAAACCATTTAACATCGGAAAAACATATAGTATTGGATTTAGTGAAAACATCAATGTAAAACCATACAAATGGTGGAAAATAAATGCTTCGGCAGATGTTTTTTATCGCAAAACCACAAGTAAAATTCCTGAAATGAACTATACATTAGATGGTATGAATGGTGAATTTAGAATTACAAATAATTTAGATTTAAACAAAAAGAAAACCCTTTTTGCAAATTACTCGTATTCGTATTACACAAAAAGCACAGATGGCTTGGATAAATTTGGAGATTTCACGCGACATAATATTGGGTTAAGAGCAATGGTTTTTCAAAAGAAATTGCAAATCTCTGCCAATATTTCTAACCTTTTCGAAAACAAAAATGGTTCATACACAAGCATTTCTAATAATGTTATAAATACTGGTGTAAGCCAATCTTACAGATCGTACCGAATTGGAATAAGTTATAATTTTGGAAAACAATTCAAAATAGAACGATCAAAATCTAACCAAGAGCAAAGCGGAGGCGGAGGAAATGGTTAACATATAAAAACTTTTTCATCAAAACTAAAAATACAAAAACCCTAAAACTTATCATTTTAGGGTTTTGTTATTTTAAAAAAAATTAGTCCATTATATGGAATAATTTCGATGTCCAAAAATCGAACTTCCAATGCGAACCATTGTACTACCTTCCTCTATTGCAATTTGGTAATCACCTGACATTCCCATGGATAAAATGGTTATATTTTCAAAATTATTTTTCAAGAAATCAAAGTTAGATTTTAAGGTCTTGAATTCATTTCTGATCTGATTTTTATCTTCGGTAAATGTTGCCATTCCCATCAAACCTACTACTCTAACATGAGGCAAATGCTGAATTTCTTCTTGCATAATTTGTCGAGTCTCCTCCACATCTAATCCAAATTTAGTCTCTTCATCTGCAATAAATTGTTGCAATAAAACATCGATAATACGATTGTTTTTCTCTGCTTGTTTATTAATTTCTTTCAACAATTTTAGACTATCAACTCCGTGAATCAAATGCACAAAAGGCGCCATATACTTCACTTTATTGGTTTGTACATGTCCAATCATATGCCAACGAATATCCTTAGGAAGAACTTCGTACTTGTCGCACATTTCTTGAATTTTATTTTCACCAAAATCTCTAATTCCAGCTTCATAAGCTTCTTGCAAATCTTCAACAGGTTTTGTTTTAGAAACTGCAACAAGTGTTACATGATTAGGAATTGTCGTTTCAATTGTTTTTAAATTATCTTGAATACTCATTTTATATTATTCTTTCAAATCAAATACTGCAAAACCACTCAACGGTTTTGGTTCGATGTACGTACTTTTTGGAGGCATTTTAAGTCCTAAATCCGAAATCAATTGTAGATCTTTTACATCGACAGGGTAAAAAGCAAATGCAGCGATATAATCGTGATGATCTACTTTATTTTTTAAAGCTTCTATTCCATCTTTGTCACGCGTTCCACATTCGTAATGAACACGTTTATCTTTCTTTGTATCTTCAATTTTTAAAATTGGTTTCAATACAGTTTCTTCAAAAATATACGTATCCAATTCACTCAAACCTTCTGTCATCAATATACTATTTTTGACATAAAGACTATAATATTGACCATCTAAATACATTACCAAATGATGTTTTTTGGTCGGAACAATTAATTCATCATTCTTTGGAATAATCTCATAATATTCTTCTAAACGTTGAATAAATTCTTCGGAAGATAATCCATTCAAATCTTTAATTAAACGATTATAATCATTAATAATCAATTCTTCATTCGAAACCAAAAGCGCTAATGTATAATTAAACGCTTCGTCGCCATAAACCTCTTCTTTAGAAGTTTCTGTTGCATATCTTGTATAACGCTCGGAACTTTCCATACGATGATGACCATCAGCGATGTATAATTCATCTAACTTTTCGATAGAATCTTTCATTTGTTTTAAATTCAATCGATTATCAACTCTCCACAACAAATGTTGCGAACCATTTGGTTCATCAATTTTCAGAATTGGTTTGCGTTTCATTTCTGTATCGATCAACAAATCTACTCGTTGAGCAGGTTTGTAGGTCAACAAAACAGGTTCTGCATGAAAATGAGATTCTTTCAGATATTCTGCAAATAATTCCACGCGACGTTCTAACGTTTCTTCGTGTCTTTTGATTTTATTGTTTCTGTAATCATCTATATTTACAAGTCCTAAAAGACCTTTTGTCTCGCGACCATTTGCCTGAATCACTTGATAAATGTAATAAGATGATTTATCTTGAATCAGTATTTTTTTCTCGATAAATTCTTCTAAGTTCTGACGAACTTTTCTGAATTTTTCTTTCGGATCTTGAATAGAATCGTCCCAAGTTGGTAGAATAATATGCAAAAAAGAGTTTTCTCTTGTATTGATATAAAAATCCACTTCTTCTTTCGAATATTGATTCACCGCAAGGGTAACAAATTCTTGAGAAGTTTCCTCGGTTGGACGAATTCCTTTGAATGGTTTAAATTGTGGCATTTATGTTAACTTTAAATAGAATAAAAAAACAAAATTATTTTCCGTAAATCTCTACGATTTGCGCTGCTAATTCAGTTCCAATTCGATCTTGAGCTTCATTTGTAGACCCTGCAATATGTGGCGATAACGATAATGCTTCGTTCATCAATAATCCCATTTCAGGTGTTGGTTCTTTCTCGAAAACATCTAATGCAGCACCAGCTACTTTACCATTTTCAATGGCATCAACCAACGCACGCTCATCAACAACTCCACCACGTGCAGTATTAATCACAATTACACCATCCTTCATTTTAGCAAATTCTTTTTCTCCTAAAATGTATCCATCTTGAGCAGGTACATGCAACGAGATAAAATCTGCTTTTGTAATGACTTCATCAAAATCGACAGAAGTAATGGAGAAATTCACTTTTTGACCATCAAAAAACTCTAATTCGATATCGCGAGTTGCAGGGAATTTATCATACACTAATATATTCATTCCTAAACCGATTGCTTCACGAATTACTTCTACTCCAATACGTCCAAAACCAATTACACCCATTGTTTTCCCTCTCAATTCGATTGCTTTTGCGTACGCTTTTTTCAATCCATTGAAATTAGAATCACCCTCTAAAGGCATGTTACGGTTTGCATTGTGTAAATTACGAACAATAGAAAATAAATGCGCAATTACAAACTCTGCTACAGATTGCGAAGAAGATGCGGGTGTATTAATTACTTGAATTCCTTTGTTGCGTGCATATTCAACATCGATATTATCCATACCAACACCTCCACGACCAATAATTTTAAGGTTTGTTGCATCGATTAATGGTTGACGAACTTTTGTTGCAGAGCGTACCAAAAGTACTTCGATGTTATTTTGATTGATATAATTTTCTAATTGTTCTTGTGCTACATGAGCTGTTATGACTTCGAAACCTTTTGCTTCTAAAGCTTCTTGTCCTGCTTTAGAAATTCCGTCGTTTGCTAATATTTTCATTTTATTATTATAGAATTAAGATGTGAGATTTTAGATGTTAGATAAAATATTTCTCAATACTAATATCGAGCATCTAATGTCTAATGATTAACCAAATTTTTGTTCAAATTGTTTCATCACTTCTACCAAAACTTGAACTGATTCTAATGGTAAAGCGTTATACATTGATGCACGGTATCCACCTACATCACGGTGACCAGCAAGTGAAACAATTCCAGCTTCTTTTAATAAAGCATCAAAATCAGCTTTTAAATCTTCATTATTCAAAACAAAAGTTGCATTCATTTGCGAACGATCTTCTGTAGCAGCAGTTCCTGTAAACAATCCATTACGATCAATTTCTGTGTACATGGCGTCTGCTTTTTTAGTATTTACTTTTGCAATAGCCTCTACTCCACCTTGTTCTTTTAACCATTGTAAGTTTAACATAACTCCATAAATCGCAATTACAGGCCAAGTATTGAACGATGATTCTTTTTTGATATGCGTTTCGTAATTTAAATAATCAGGAATATTACGTCCTGTTTTACCTAATAAATCTTTCTGAACAATTGCAACTGCAGAACCTGCAGGTCCCATATTTTTTTGAGCTCCAGCGTAAATCACACCAAATTTTGAAACATCTACATGTTTTGACAAAATATCAGATGACATATCACAAACCATAGGAACCGGAGAATTTGGAAACTCCTTTATTTGTGTTCCAAAAATCGTGTTGTTTGATGTACAGTGAAAATAATCCACATCTGTTGGAATAGAATATGCTTTTGGAATATAGTTGTAATTTTTATCTTTAGAAGATGCAATAACTTCTATTTCACCGAAACGTTTTGCTTCTTTAATAGCGTTCTCAGCCCATTTCCCAGTTTGCGTATAAGCAGCTTTCCCTCCTTCTTTCAATAGATTATAAGCAACTGTAGGAAATTGCAAAGAAGCTCCTCCTTGCATAAATAAAACATCATGCGATTCTGGAACATTCATTAATTCTTTTACCAAAGCTCTTGCTGTATCGATTACTTCAACTGCATCTTTACGACGATGAGAAATTTCTAAGATAGATGTTCCTGAATGATTGAAATCTAAACAAGCTTGCGCCATTTTGTCGAAAACAACTTGTGGTAAAATGCATGGTCCTGCACTAAAATTGTGAATTTTCATAATTAAAATTGTTGTGTGTTTGTGTGTATTAAATTGTAACAAATATAGTAAATCAAAAATTCTTATAAGCGATTCTAAAGCTAACTTTTGAACAGACTTACAAACAAAAAACCCCAAACTGTAAAAGTTTAGGGTTATATAATTTCTGAATGAATTCTTTTTTAGTATTGAACGAAATCAACATTCAATTCTTCAGCCTTTCTTTTGTAGTAACCATCTGCTAATTTATCTTTAATTTCTGCGAAAGAATTTAAAGTATATTCGATGTGCTCATCTTCGTGAGCAGCAGTTGGGATAATACGGAAGATAATCATTCCTTTTGGAATAACTGGATACACAACTACAGAAACAAAAATTCCGTACTCTTCGCGCATTTCTTTTGCTAAAACAGTTGCTTCGATAGGAGAACCATTCAATACGATTGGTGTAACACAAGTGTTAGACCCTCCGATATCAAATCCTCTTTCTTGTAAACCTTTTTGAATTTTTTCAACGTTATGCCATAACTTATCTTTAAGCTCTGGGTGATTACGTAATAACTCAAGACGTTTTAAACCTCCGATTACCATTGGCATAGTCAATGATTTTGCGAAAATTTGAGAACGTAAGTTGTATTTTAAAATACGAATAATATCTTTATTACCAGCAATAAAAGCTCCGAAACCAGCCATCGATTTTGCGAAAGTAGAGAAATAGATGTCAATTGCATCTTGACAACCTTGCTCTTCTCCAGCTCCAGCTCCAGTTTTACCTAAAGTTCCAAAACCGTGTGCATCGTCTACTAATAAACGGAATTTATATTCATCTTTGAAAGCAGCAATTTCTTTCAAGATTCCTTGTTTACCTGTCATTCCGAAAACACCTTCTGTAATCACTAAAACACCTCCGCCTTGTTTGTCAGCTAATTTACGTGCACGAATAATTGTTTTTTCGAAACTTTCGATGTTATTGTGTTGGAAAATAAAACGTTTTCCGAAATGTAAACGAACACCATCAACAATACAAGCATGACATTCAGCATCATAAACGATTACATCATTTTTAGAAACTAAAGCATCAATTGTAGATACCATTCCTTGGTATCCAAAGTTCATTAAATAAGCAGATTCTTTTTGAACGAAATCAGCTAATTCTTGCTCTAATTGTGCGTGATAATCTGTTTGTCCAGACATTGCACGAGCTCCCATAGGGTAAGCCATACCATATTCTGCAGCAGCGTCAGCATCAGCTTTACGAACTTCAGGGTGATTAGCTAAGCCTAAGTAGTTATTGATTGACCAAGTAATTACTTTTTTTCCTTGGAATTCCATTACTGGTCCAATTTCTCCTTTTAATTGAGGAAAAACATAATAACCTTCACCGTAATCAGCGAATTGACCTAATGGTCCAGGATTTTGTTTTAAACGTTCAAAAATGTCCATTTTATTATAGTTTAATTTTTTGATTAATTGAAAAAAAAGTAGAAAGTGAACAAACACAACCTACTTTACTATTTAATTTTTACAAATATACGTATTATTTAATTCGTTCTACAGTTGCACGAGCTTCTAAACCATTAAGCCTGCTGTTTGTAAAACCTTCTTCAGCCATCCATTCGTCGCTAAAGACTTTTGTCATGTAACGAGATCCGTGGTCTGGGTAAAGAATTACAACCAAAGAATTCTCATCGAATTCTCCTGCTTCAGCCAGTTGTTTAAACGCTTGTGTTG
Organism: uncultured Empedobacter sp.; assembly: GCF_937930195.1. Lineage (NCBI taxonomy): Bacteria > Pseudomonadati > Bacteroidota > Flavobacteriia > Flavobacteriales > Weeksellaceae > Empedobacter > uncultured Empedobacter sp. Next base: position 356 of record NZ_CALGVK010000127.1, on the reverse strand, counting down.
CAGCACCTGAAGTATAACCTGCCATAATTCCTTCTTTCAAAGCAATTTCTCTTGTACGATAAGCAGCTTCTTCGTCAGTAACTTTTATAAATTTATCAACCATTTCAAAATCTAAAGCTCCTGGTACTAAATTTTTTCCCATTCCTTCGATTCTGTACGGATAGATATCATTTTGATCAATTTTACCCGTTTCGTGATATCCTTTTAAGATTGATCCATAAGCATCAACTCCTATGACTTTTACATCAGGATTTTGCTCTTTTATGTAACGTGCACTACCTGTCAAAGTTCCTCCTGTTCCTGTACATCCAATAAGGTGAGTAATTTTACCTTCCGTTTGATTCCAGATTTCAGGA
>NZ_CALGVK010000126.1:0-3317 GCF_937930195.1 uncultured Empedobacter sp. | reverse complement strand
AAATCAGAAAATGATATAAATTTTCTATTCTCTGTATTTCAAAATTTTGTTTATTTTTGTTCGACATGAAAATGCAACATTACATAAAATACGTTTTGTCAATAATTTTGATTTTTTCAAATCTTAGTTATGCATTTTCTATGCATTTTTGTCAAGGAGAGATGGAGCAAGTGAAGTTGAATCATCTTGATAATAATTCGTGCGAGATGGAAATGACAACTTCATGTTGTCCTCCGAAATCAGAATCAAATCACTGTGAGATTCCACAAGGAGAAACAGAAGAAGATGATGATTGTTGCAAGGATATTTCATATTCGGATAAATTTGTAGAAAAACAAACAGTTAAAATTCAGAAGCTTTTTCCGATAAGTTTTATTGCTTCAGAAATTCTTCAAATTAAAATTTCGTTTCAGAATGAAGAGGTTAACAATCAGTCAAGTTTTCTTGATTTTTATGTTGCATCAAATGCGCCTCCATATTATATACTCAATTCTCAATTAACATTTTACGAAGGCTAATAACCGTTTTATTTCGATTAAAAACTAATCAGAAAGCAATACGTTATTACTTGAATATTAAAGTACTTGATTAAATCAAAAATCAGCAAGTACATAATAATAAATAGGCATTTAGCCTTAAATCGTAAAAATGAAAAAAATATTCACTTCAGTATTAATACTAAGTGCTGCGTTAACTTACGCACAATCTACTTTAAAAGGAAAAATAACAGATCAAAATCAGCAAGCAATTGTTGGAGCAGAAGTATTCTGGGAATCGACAGATATAGCTGTACTCACAGATGAAAATGGAAATTTTGAGATCGAGAATTATCAACCAACATCAGTTTTAGGAGTTTTTTATGAGAATGAAACAACTACTTTCAAAGAGTTAAAAGACGAGTTTATAACTATTACAATCAATGTAAAAAATCATTTTGGCGATACGTCTTTAAATGAAGTTGTGTTACGAGATACAAGTAGTTCACTTAAAAAATCGAAGTTTGCAACCAATATGACGACAATGTCAAGCAAAGAATTGTTGAAAGCCGCTTGTTGTAATTTGGCTGAATCTTTTGAAACAAATCCTTCCATTGATGTCAATTTTTCGGATGCGGTAACAGGAAATAAACAAATCAAAATGTTGGGATTAACATCACCGTATATTTTGATTGCGGAAGAAAATATTCCGAATGTTCGTGGAGCATCACAAGCTTTCGGACTTGGATTTACACCTGGAACTTGGGTAGAAAGTATTCAGGTTACAAAAGGTGCGGGAACGGTGATTAATGGGTACGAAAGTATTTCTGGGCAGATTAATACAGAATTAATAAAACCTGCTGACAATATTCCATTGTTTGTCAATTTGTATGGTTCATCAGATTCTCGTTTCGAAGGGAATGTACATTTAAATAAAAAACTAAATGATAAATGGAGTTCTTCATTGTTTTTGCATGGAAACGCACGTTTATCTAAAAATGATATGAACGATGATGGATTTTTAGACAATCCACTTGGTCATCAAGTAAATGTGATGAATCGTTGGCAATATCAAAACTTAGAAAAAGGTTGGGTTGGATTCTTTTCTGCACGATATCTGAATGATCAAAAGCAAGCTGGACAGTTAGATTTTGATAAAAAACGCGACAAGTTGACAACTAATTATTGGGGATCAGAAATCAATACAAATCGTGTTGATGTTTCATCAAAAATAGGATATGTTTTTCCAGAAATGCCTTATCAAAGTATGGGATTACAAACAGCGTTTAGTTACCATAAACAAGATTCTTATTTTGGACTGAATCAATATGATATCGAACAACAGAGCTTTTATGCTAATTATATTTTTAGTTCGATTATTAGCAATACAAAAAATAAATTCTCTACAGGAGCGAGTTTTACGTACGATAAGTTCAAAGAATTTGTAGCGCTTCCGACAGATGCGAATTATGATCGAATTGATAATTCAGCAGGAGCATTCTTCGAATATACCTTTGATAATATGAAAAATTTCAATATGATTGCAGGGCTTCGTGCAGATTATCACAATCGAATGGGTTTCTTTTTGACGCCACGTTTGCATACACGCTATACACCTGCAAAAGGAACAACCATAAAAGCTTCTGTTGGTCGAGGAAAACGCATGAATAATATTTTTGCAGAAAATCAAAATTTGTTTGCTTCATCAAGACAATTTAATATTATTGGAGATGGAGGAGAGATCTATGGTTTAGATCCAGAAATAGCTTGGAATTATGGTTTTTCTGTAACGCAAGAGTTTAAATTATTTGGAAAAAACGCAGATATTACAGCAGATTTTTATCGAACAGATTTCGAAAATCAAATTGTAACCGATATTGATTATTCAGCTCGTCAGGTTCGTTTTTATAATTTAGAAGGCGATTCGTATGCAAATTCTTTTCAGTTTGATTTTAATTATAATCCATTTACACATTTCAAAATAAGAGCATCATACAAATATTATGATATCGCTACTGATTATGAAAAAGGAAAATTAGAACGTCCATTGCAAGCAAAACATCGTTTCTTTACGAATTTAGAATATGAAACGCATGAAAAAAATGGAAAAAATTGGCGTTTTGATATTACTTATAATTGGATAGGAAAACAACGTTTACCAAATACATTGGACAATTTGCCAGAAAATCAATTGAACGAGTATTCGAATCCATTCGGAACAATGAATTTTCAGATTACAAGAGTTTTTTCAAAACGATTTGAAGTGTATGTAGGAGGGGAAAATGTAACAAATTATCAACAAAAACGTGTCATTTTAGGAGCTGATAATCCTTTTGGTTCAAATTTCGATAGTTCGATTGTTTATGCGCCAGTTTTTGGACAAATGTATTACGCTGGATTAAGATTTAATTTAAAATAAAAATCATTAAAAATTATATAAAAATGAAAAAATTATTAGCATTTGCTTTGGTTGCGACTTTAGGAATTAGCGCACAAGCACAAAATAAAAATGCAAAGCATGATTTACATGTAAAAGGAAATTGTGGGCAATGTAAAGATCGTATAGAAAAAGCAGCTTATGCTGTAAAAGGTGTAAAGTCTGCTGAATGGGATAGCAATACACAAAATTTACATATCATATTGAATGAGAAAAAGAGTAAAGTGGAGGCTGTTGAAAACGCTGTAGTCGCAGTTGGGCATGATACTGACAATAAACGATCAGAAGATAAAGTGTACGGAAGCTTGCCTTCTTGTTGTTCTTATAATCGTGAAGGTGCTGCTGGTGAAGCTAATACACATAGTCATTAAACTATATTTATAAAAACAAAAAAGAGATTTCTA
>NZ_CALGVK010000125.1:0-5791 GCF_937930195.1 uncultured Empedobacter sp. | reverse complement strand
TACTTTTATTGCCATAAAAAATGCCCCCAAAAGTGTCTAACTTTTTGGGGGCAGTGTAAATTGAAGTCCTTTCTGTTTTATTTAAAAAAGTTTAATCACAATCTCCGTCTACATCACAAGAAGCACCATTTTGTGGTTGATCCAAATGATCTTTTTCGTAAGCTTGTGTCAAGGCAGATACAAAATACTCGACAGGTTGCGCTCCAGAAATCGCATATTTACGATCGATTACAAAAAACGGAACGCCAGAAACACCAATATTACGTGCATCCAAAACATCAGAAGCAACTTCAAAAACATTTGCATCAGAATTTAGCATTTCAAGAACTTCGGTTTTATTTAAACCAATTTCTTCAGCCAATTCAGCCAAAACTTCATAATCAGCAACATTTTTACCTTCAGTAAAATACGCTTTAAAAAGTCTTTCTTCTGCTTCCGAACCTTTTCCATTTGCTTGCGCAAAATGAATTAAACGATGAGCATCTCCTGTATTCACAACTTTAGAGTTTTGTTGTTGAAAGTCGATTCCTACAGGTTTTCCCATTTCAGCTAACTGATTATGCATCGCAGAAACTTGTTCTTGCGAAATTCCTTTTGCTTGAATTAAGTATTCATCAACAGATGTAATTTCAGTTTTAGATAAATCAGGATTTAACTGATAACTTTTCCATTCCACCTCAATTTTATCTTGATAAGGAATTTGGGTTAAAGCTTGTTCAAAATGTTTTTTTCCGATGTAACAGAACGGACACATAACATCCGACCAGATTTCAATTTTCATATGGAAATTTTTGGTGTAAAAGTTTGTAAAATTACGCTTTTTATTTAAATGGATTCGGTTATTTTTTAGTAAATTTCATCTTCAAAAATTATTAACAAAATCTTGAAAAATAATCGTGCTAAATCGAGTTTAAAATTTGTTTAAGAAAAGGTTTAAATTACCTTTGCAGTGAACCAAGATAAAATGAATTGTTTCATTTTTATTTCCAAAAACAAATAACGAACAAACATATGTCAACACACGTAGTAGTCGGTCTTCAATGGGGTGACGAGGGAAAAGGAAAAATTACAGATGTTCTTGCTGAAAAAGCAGATTATGTTGTACGCTACCAAGGTGGTAACAACGCTGGTCATACAGTATATGTAGGTGATGATAAATTTGTATTACACTTATTACCTTCTGGAGTTTTACAATGCAAAGGAAAATGTATTATTGCGAATGGTGTCGTAGTAGATCCTGCAGCTTTTTTCACTGAAATCGAAAAATTAGAAGCAAGAGGTTTATCTACAGATCATGTATTTATCTCAAGAAGAGCGCATATTATTATGCCTTATCATATTTTGTTAGATGAATATCGTGAAGAATTTGCCGGAAAAGATCAAATTGGTACAACAAAACGCGGAATTGGACCTTGTTATGAGGATAAAGTTGCTCGTGTTGGTATTCGTGCTATTGATTTATTAAATCCAGATATTTTAAAAGAAAAAATCAAAGAAAATTTAATTGTTAAAAATGCTTTATTCGAAAAATTATTCGAAAAAGAGCCTTTAGCTTTTGAAGAAATCTACGAAAAATACGTGGCTTACGGAGAGCGTTTAAAAGAACGTATTATTGATACTGAGTTAGAAATTAACCAAGCAATTGACGAAGGTAAAAACGTTTTATTCGAAGGTGCACAAGCCTTGATGTTAGACATCGATTTTGGTACATATCCTTTCGTTACATCATCTTCTCCAACAACTGGTGGAGTTTGTGTTGGTGCTGGAGTTCCTCCTACAAAACTAAAAAATTTGATCGGAGTTTCTAAAGCATATTGTACACGTGTTGGTAACGGACCTTTCCCAACAGAGTTGGACAACGAATTAGGAGAAAAAATCCGTCAAGTTGGTCACGAATTCGGAGCATCTACAGGTCGTCCACGTCGTACAGGATGGTTAGATTTAGTGGCGTTAAAACACGCTTGTATGATTAATGGAATTACACATTTAGTAATCACTAAATTAGATGTAATGTCTAATATTGATACCGTTAAAGTTTGTACAGGTTACAAAACTGAAGATGGAAAAATCATCGATTATTTCACTTCTTCTACAACTAAATTGGCTAATTACGAAGCTCAATACGACGAATTACCTGGATGGAAAGAAGATATTACAAACGTAAAAACTTTCGACGAATTACCGCAAACTGCGCAAGATTACATCCACTACATTGAGAAATACTTAGGAATCGAAGTTTATTTAGTTTCGGTTGGTCCAGAGCGCTCTCAAAACATTATTAGAACAACTTTATTTTAATATAATTTATAATATAGCCTGACGTTATTGTTAGGCTATAACTTTATGAGATATTTTTATGAATGAAATTTTAGAACGATTAAAACAATTGAATTTAGGCATAGATTCTATCGTCCCGATAAAAGGTGGTGATATTAACGATGCCTTTCGATTAGAGTCGTTTGATAAAAAATATTTTTTAAAGGTTAATTCTGCTAATAACTTCCCACAACTTTTCAAAAAAGAAGCGCGAGCTTTAGAAGCCATCAAAAAAACAAAGACATTTTCAGTTCCGAAGGTGATCGATGTTGGTGAAGCTGGAAAAGATTTTCAATATTTAGTGTTAGAATGGATAGAATCCTCTACTCCAACTGTTGTTAATTGGGAAAACTTAGGAAGAAACTTAGCTAAACTTCATCAAAAAACAAACAAACAATTTGGTTGGACAGAAGACAATTATATCGCAATTGTGGTGCAACCGAATAGTTTTACAACAACTTGGAGTGATTTTTACGCAAACAATCGAATCTTACCCATGATAAAATTGTTGCAAAACAAACAATTAATCACTTCAAAACAACTAAAATCAGCAGAAAATTTATGTAAACAATTGAATTCTATATTCCCCGAAGAAAAACCAGCGTTAATTCATGGTGATTTTTGGAACGGAAATATTTTAGCGAATTCAAACGATGAATTTACAATTATAGACCCTGCTATTTACTATGGACATCGCGAAATGGACATTGCTATAGCAAAACTTTTTGGTGGATTTGACGATGCTTTTTTCGATGCTTATCAAGAAAGTCATCCGCTCGAAGCCAATTACGAGGAACGTTTGCCTATTGCGCAATTATTTCCATTGTTGATTCACGCTTATCTTTTCGAAGGATATTATGTGAAAGACGTACAAACCATTTTGAAGAAATTTTAAAAACAAAACAAACACAATACAATGAACAAGTATCAAAATCCGTTAGAATCGAGATATTGTAGCGACGAAATGCTATACATCTTTTCTCCTGAGAAAAAATTTACAACATGGAGACAGCTTTGGATTGCTTTAGCAGAAATTGAAAAAGAACTTGGATTAGATATTACAGACGAACAAATTCAAGCGTTAAAAGACAATGCAACAAACATTGATTATGATGTTGCAGCAGCTTACGAAAAGAAATTTCGCCACGATGTAATGGCTCACGTACACGCTTACGGAGACGTTGCACCAAGCGCAAAAGCAATTATTCACTTAGGTGCAACTTCTGCTTTTGTTGGCGATAATACAGACTTGATTCAAATCCGTGATGGTTTTCAACACATCAAAGGACAATTAATCAATGTAATTGACGGTTTAGCAAAATTTGCACGTCAGTACAAAGATTTACCAACATTAGGATTTACACATTTTCAACCAGCGCAGTTAACTACAGTTGGTAAACGTGCAACACTTTGGTTACAATCTGTTTTATTAGACTTAGAAGAATTAGAATTCAGAATCGATACTTTACGTTTCCGCGGAGTAAAAGGAACAACTGGAACAGCGGCTTCTTTCAAAGAATTATTTGACGGAGATTACCAAAAAGTAAAAACATTAGACAAAAAATTATCTGAACGTTTCGGATTCAATAATGTTTTTGCCGTTTCAGGACAAACCTACGATCGTAAAATTGATGCACAAGCATTAGAATTATTATCAAACATTGCACAATCTGCACATAAATTCACAAACGACTTACGTTTATTACAAAACTTAAAAGAAATTGAAGAACCTTTCGAGAAAAACCAAATTGGATCTTCTGCAATGGCATACAAACGCAACCCAATGCGTTCTGAGCGTATCGCTTCATTAGCGAAATACGTGATGTCTTTGGCAAGTTCTCCTGCAATGGTTGCCTCAACACAATGGTTCGAAAGAACATTAGACGATTCTGCAAACAAACGTTTAGCCGTTCCTCAAGCTTTCTTAGCGATTGATGCAATTTTAATCATTTGGAACAATATTTTAGATGGTTTAGTCGTTTATCCTAAAATCATCGAGAAGCATATTGCGGAAGAATTACCATTTATGGCAACCGAATATATCATTATGGAAGGGGTTAAAAATGGTGGAGACCGTCAAGAATTACACGAAATCATCCGTACGCATTCTATGGAAGCTGCAAGACAAGTGAAAATGGAAGGAAAATCAAACGATTTGATTGAGCGTATTATTGCTGATGATAACGTAAAAATTGATAAAGATAAATTAGTCGAATTATTAGATCCGAAGAACTTTACAGGATTTGCATCTGAACAGACAGAAGAATTCTTAAAAGATTTGGTTGATCCTATAATCGAAGAAAATAAAGCACTTTTGGGCGCTCATACAGACCTGAAAGTGTAAACACGCTTAAAACAACACATGAAACGAAAAATGCTTCCTATTTATTGGAAGCATTTTTTAGTTTAAACTTTTTGCTTTTCAAATATATAACCGCAAGTTAGCCCTTTCTTAGGCAAACTTGTCGTTATAATCTCTTTCGTCTTTAGATGAAAAATCTTAATATTTAACTCCTATCTTACGAAGAATAGAACCTAATAACCAAATTGGGCCAACCAACAAAAATTGTAAGTCTTTGAGAAAACTTGGCTTCTTCCCTTCTATTTTGTGACCAACGAATTTCTGAATCCATGTAAAGTTAAAACTGCCAAGTAAACTGTCCAAGATTTAATACCAAATTGAAGATTGCATTGTGAAATAAAAAACTCCATTATCAACATCACAAAAATCATGATAAAACCAACGACAAACGAAAGTCTGAAATAAAATTTTGAAACAATTATCAACGCAATAATTGAAGCTATACTTATATAACCAAAAGCTGGAATATAAAAATGCGGCGTTGGAATGTAGGAAATAAAGCCAAGAATCGTCCAAAAGATGAGTGGAACACAAATCCAATGAATCAATTTGTTTGTAGCATTTTGATGACTCTCACCATATTCACTAAAAAGTTGTTCTATTTTTCTCATTTTGGTTGATTTTGGTTGATAATTAAACTTTAAATCAGAAATTATAAATTTATCTTTACTCACTGTATTCAAAATTAGTATTTATCAAAATGATTATAAAAAATAAAAAAATCTATTACTTAATCAGTATTCTATTTGTAATTATTTCTTTTTTTTTATTAATTGTATCGAAAAAAAAGCAAACAACTATAATAGCACTTTTAACTCTATTCTTTTTTGGTGGTGGAGCTTTAGTAGTTTACATTCTAAACAATAATTTATATAGTGATAAAACTAAAAATATTGCAAGGATAATAGGCTATTTCATTTTCATTATTCTTTGCTATGCAATGCTACCATTTAACCATCTATTTAATGATTCAAGAAAATACACTCCACTATTAGGTTGGATAATTGGTATTATTGGAATCCCGTTTTTTTGTTATAAAATTTTTGAATTAATCATAAAGTTAATAAATGAGAACTACAGAAAATAGAATCTTTATTTCCAACAAAATAGAAT
>NZ_CALGVK010000124.1:0-7181 GCF_937930195.1 uncultured Empedobacter sp. | reverse complement strand
AAAATCTCGGTCTTTTAATATTTTATAAATCTTTAATTAAGAAATTCTTTCAATCAAAGCCATGTAAAATCCATCGTAATTTGTTTCAGAAGGATAATGCATTTTATCCGAAATCAGTTTATAATTTGGATGATTTGCTAAGAATTTTTCTACTTGTTGTTCATTTTCTTGTGGCAAGATAGAACATGTTGCATAAACCATTAACCCACCAACTTTAATTATTTTAGAATAATCTGCTAAGATTTTTTCTTGTATAGCTGTAATCTCATCAATAAATTCTGGTCTTAATTTCCATTTCGCATCAGGATTACGTTTCAACACTCCCATTCCAGAACAAGGCGCATCAATTAACAAACGATCAGCAGAATTTTCCATACGTTTGATTGTTTTGGCTTCGATCACCTTTGTTTGTACGTTCTGAACATTGTTACGTTTTGCACGGCGTTTCAACTCTTTTAGTTTCCATTCGTACAAATCCATTGCAATTATTTGCCCTTTGTTTTCCATCAAAGCAGCTAAATGCAATGTTTTTCCTCCAGCTCCAGCACACGCATCAACAACACGCATTCCTGGTTGCACACGCAAATAAGGAGCGATTAATTGAGAACCAGCATCTTGAACTTCGAACCAACCATTTTGAAATTCATCAGTTCTGAAGATATTTGTTTTCTCCTCTAATTCTAAAGCATCTTGGTATTTCGACAAAACTTTCGTTTTAATTTGTCGTTCTTTTAATGCTTTTTGCAACGTTTTACGATCTGTTTTTAATGAATTTACACGTAAAACTGTCGGCGCTTGCGAGTTCATTGCACGTACTTCATCTAACCAACGGCTTCCTAAAGACTTTTCACCTAACTCGAACATCCAATCTGGAAAAGATTCTGCTACTGCTATGTTTTTAGAAGATTGATGGTGTCTTTTTAAAACTTCTTTTGGATAGATTTTCTGAAATTCTTCCCATTTCGGTAACGTTTGTTCTGGATCTAAAGCAAACCAAGTTCCAACAAACTCCCAAATTGTATCAGGAGAAAGTGGACGACTCATTGCCTCTTCAACCAAACGTTTCCAACGAACCAAATCATACACAGTTTCGGCAATAAAAGCACGATCTCGCGCTCCCCATTGCTTATTCGATTTCAATGTTCGTTCAACTTCTTTATCTGCATATTTTCCTTCGAAGAAAATTTGCTGCAATGTGTCGGTGATTCCGACAAATAAATTTTTATATGGTAAAATCTTCATAACTCGGTGCAAATTTACAAAGACTTAAACGATTAGCGTAATTATTTTTTGAAGTTTATCTGTTTAGAAAAATATCTTTTATCTTTTCTGGTACTTCAACCACTTTATTATTCTTATAATCGAAAGTGACAATACCTGTTTTTGCTTTTGCAATGAGTTTATCTTTTGTTGATATTTTATAGACAATATCAAAACTTACACGTGAAAAATCTTGTACACTTATTTCAATCAATAATTGATCTCCATAAAATGCTTGATTTTTATACTCAATCGCAACATCTCCCATAATCACACTTACACCAGCAAAATCCAATTCTGAATAGCCATAATGTTGAAAAAACTGCATTCGTGCTTCATGTAAAATAGATAACACTTTATCATTTGCTAAATGATTTCCGTAATTTAAATCTGTTATACGTACTGCTATTGTTGTTGAAAATAAAAAAGATTCAGGTAAGATCAGTTTTAAACGCGCCATTTGTAGTAATATTTTGACTCAAAGATATAAAACTTACTATAAAAAAAACGGGTTTAAGCTCCTCAGCTTAAACCCAATTGATTTTTAAAAAAAACTTACACAAGTGTGTATAAATTTAACATTAAAAAAAATCAATCTTACTCTCTACTACCTGATTACAAATTTAGAAATAATTTAACAATTTCCAAAACTTTTTTTTTAAAAATATTTTTACTTATTTTTTATTTTAAACAAACTCCTTTTGATTTTGGCTCTTTTTCAATAAATTACAAAATAGCATATCCAAAATAATACGACCTATATAAATAAAAATTACTGTTTTTTTATGTTTATTAAAAATGCTAATTTGCAAGTCCAAACTTTTAACATGAATTTGATTCAATACATTCATCAACATATTACGTCTATTTCAGAAAAATCAATTAACAATACGATCAATTGCTTGAACGATGATAACACTATACCTTTTATTGCGAGATATAGAAAAGAGTTGACAGGTAATTTAGATGAAGTTCAAATTTCTACTATCAAAAAATTACAATCACAGTATCTAGAAATTGTTGCTCGAAAAGAATTCATTTTAAAAACTTTAGAGGATCAAAATCAATTGACAAATGAATTACAATTACGTATTCAGAAAAGTTTTGATTTGGTTCAGTTAGAGGATTTATATCTTCCGTACAAAAAGAAAAAGAAAACGCGTGCCACAATTGCAAAAGAAAAAGGATTAGAACCTTTGGCGAAAATTATTATGAAGCAAAATAACATACCCGATTTAGATGGTTTAGCTACTAAATATTTGAATCAGGATGTTACAACGATCGAAGATGCTTTTGCTGGCGTTCAAGATATTATTGCAGAATGGATCAACGAAAATGAGTATGTTCGCCATAGATTGAGAGATATTTTTAGAAAAACTGCGCTGATCGAAAGTAAACTGGTCAAATCTAAAACTGAGGAGGAAGAAGCACAAAAATTTTCAAATTATTTTGAATACGAAGAACCTCTTAAAAAAATTGCTTCGCATCGACTTTTGGCAATTTTACGTGGTGAGAACGAAGGGTTCTTAAAAGTAAATGTAAGCATTGATAAAAAAGAAGCGTTCAAATTTCTTGAATATACCTTGATAAAATCTATTCAACCTGAAGTTTCTTGGTTAATTGAGGAAGCTATAAAAGACGCTTACAAAAGACTTTTGGCTCCATCGATTTCGAATGAAGTTTTGAAAGAGGTGAAACAAAAAGCAGATGAAACTTCGATCAATGTTTTTTCAAAAAATCTGAATCAATTACTTTTGGCTCCGCCTTTAGGTCAAAAAAGAATTTTAGCTATTGATCCTGGTTTTAAATCGGGATGTAAAGTTGTCGTATTGGATGAGCAAGGTGATTTATTACATAATGAAAATATCTATCCACATGCCCCTCAAAATGAAAAAGCACAAGCAATCAAAAAGCTTAAATCTTTGGTAAATGCATATAATGTAGATGCGATTTCTATCGGAAATGGAACAGCTTCCCGTGAAACCGAAAACCTGGTTCAACACATAGCATTCGATCGTCCTTTGAAAGTTTTTGTCGTAAACGAAGCTGGAGCTTCTGTTTATTCAGCTTCTAAAATTGCTCGTGACGAATTTCCTGATAAAGATGTTACTGTACGTGGTGCTATTTCTATAGGTCGTCGTTTACAAGATCCTTTGGCTGAATTGGTGAAAATAGAGCCAAAATCGATTGGAGTTGGTCAGTATCAACATGATGTCGATCAAACTTTATTGAAAAATGAGTTGGATGATGTTGTTTCTTTCTGTGTGAACAAAGTTGGTGTAAATCTGAACACGGCAAGTAAACATTTGCTAAATTATGTTGCTGGAATTGGCGAAAAAATGGCCGAAAATATTGTAGAATATCGAAGCGAAAATGGTGCATTTAATTCGAGAAAAGAATTATTAAAAGTTCCGCGTTTAGGTGAAAAAGCTTTTTTACAAGCCTCTGCATTTTTAAGAATTCCGAATGCAAAAAATCCGTTAGATAATTCCGCTGTACATCCTGAATCGTATACAATTGTTGAAAAAATGGCGAAAGATTTGAAGGTTGAATTACACGATTTAATTCAAAACAAAGAATTAATCAATCAACTTGATTTGAAAAAATATATTTCAGATAAAGTAGGATTGCCGACTTTAGAAGATATTAAAAAAGAATTGGAAAAACCAGGTTTAGATCCACGTTCTACAGCTAAAGTTTTTAGTTTTGATCCACGTTTGAAGAAGTTCGAAGATTTGCAATTGGGAATGAAAGTTCCTGGAATTATCAATAATATCACCAATTTTGGATGTTTTGTTGATATAGGAATTAAAGAAAATGGTTTGATTCATATTTCGAAAATTTCAAATGAATTTATTTCGGATGTTAACACGAAAGTACATTTGAGTCAACAAATCGAGGTTACTGTAATCGGTATTGACACCGAAAAACGTAAAATTCAATTATCATTGATTGATTAACTATGAGATTAAAATCTATACTAACCTTATTTTTCTTCTCACTTTCGCTACTTTTAATTGCTCAAAATAATAGAAAAAAAATGTTTGAAGATTTCATTAAAAAAGAAAAGTTTTATTCACAAGAAAATGAATTGTCTATTAAAAACTTAGAACCTATTGTTGAAAAAAGTTTAAATAGATTGGCTTCTACTTTTGAATTCATCGGCAGCAGTAAAAATGCTGAAACAAAACATTATCTTTTAGCAATAAAAAAGACTATTAATGAATTAAAACCTTATGAAATAGATTTAAGTATCAACGACAAAACTATTATTTCTACTTATATTGAGGAACTAATGGATTTTGTTGATTTAGAAAGTTCTGAAGGTTTATTAAATGAATTTGTTTACGGATTTGATCTTACAAAAAAATAATTTCAAAAATAAAAGGCAATCTAACGAAAGATTGCCTTTTGATTTTCTTATTTTTTGAAACGAAATTAATCTTCAAATTTCACTTTAAATTGTTCGTCATATGTAGCACGCTGTTCAGGCGTCATTTTATTACGCAAATATTTTATCGTAAAACCACCAATCATTTTATCAGCTTTATAATACATCCAATCACCAATTTTAGTAGGATCGATTATGATTGTATCCCCCATTTTAAGTTCTTTTATATATTGTACTTGGCTATTTACAACACCTTTCAACGTATCATTATTATTCACAATATCACTTACCCAAATACCTTCTTTCAATTCAGATTTTGGAATTGGAAATTTTTGCTGAATCATAAAATTTGTTGTTGTCGTATCTTTCATTGACAAAGCTAATTTAAAATCATCAAACGTTTGTTGAGCCTCTTTCCCAATACTATCCAAATCTTTTTGCTCCTGTTTCTGCTTATCCATTCCCTTGTAAGCACTAACTCCTGCGTTTTCTTTGTTTCCACACGAGAACAATAAAGCTGAAAAAGCCACTGCAAATAATGTATATTTCATAATTGTATTCTTTGATTGTTGTCGTATAAAGTTACGAAATTTATTCAAAATAAGATAAATTCAATTCTTTTGGTGTTGGTTGTATCCATTTTTGATGCCCGAAATAACTCCATGTTGTATAGGCTAAATTATAGTTCAGATTTGTAAACTGATAATATTCACTTCCATTAACAGCTACTTTTGCATCAACAAAAACTTTGACATCTTTTATCCCTTTTTCTTCATAATCTTGTTTTACAAATCGTGCAAATTGCCACATCATATCTGGACTAACAGCCATTTTAGAGATTTGTTTAAACGTCAAATATTTGGTCAAATCTACTTTTTCTCGTTCAAGGAATTTACCTTTTTTAAGTGGATCAGGTTTAGAAACAAAGACACTTACTTCTCCAAATTTATTTCGTAACATCATACGCCAAGCCATACGGTGCCCTTCTTCTGTCCAAAAAACATTGCCTGGAATAAAATAATGACGAATGGGTAAATAAACTTGCCAAATCACATAGAAAAACATCAAATAGGAGAACATTACGCGACGAGTTGTTAATAAATTATCGTCATCTGAACGATCCATCATAAACGATTTTTTAGGAAAAACTACTTCCTGAATTTTAATGGGATCGTAAAAGAAAATCAACATGGCTAACGAAAAGAATGGAAATATTCCAATTCCAAAAACGGCTGAATTAAAAATATGAAAAAATAAAGCACATTTGAAAGCTATTCCACGAGTTCTTTTTATCAACATTGCAGGAATTATCAATAAATCAAAAAAGAATCCCAACCAAGCAATTACTTGAGCAAATTCTAAACTGCTTACAGCATTTCCTAATTCGTTTAAATTGTATTTATATGTCAATAAATCTCCATATTCTTGAAATTTCATTTGTAAAAAAACACCATTAAACCAATCGGGATAAATCTTAGCAAAAGCCGCAAAAGTATAAACAATCAATAATTGAATAATAAACAATGTTGACACCCAATTGCGCATGGTTAATCGCTTTATCTTTGGAAAAATTAAACTATCAATCGAAAAGAAATGATGCGCAGGGATTATTGTCATCATCCACGAAACCAGCATAAACAGATAATAATGATTGTTATAACTTGTTTTTTGCATGAAATACGTTAACGACCATAAAATAGAAAATAAAATGATTGAAAAACGGTATGCAAAACCAAATACAATACACCATCCTAAAATTCCCATGAGCACGTACAAATAAATCATATTATGGCCCAAGAAAACGTTTGTCCATTCGAATCCGATGAACGAAAATGTCAATTGTGGCTCTACAAAATTACTTTGTACCCAACCTGTAAAAATGGCTCCCCAACATTCGGCAACAATTAATAAACCAAATATAATTCGGAAAATTACAAGTGGAGAATTATCAACTTTTCGGAATAAGTATTCGCTAAACATGATTGATTGTTAATTTTGGCTAATTTAAAAATAACCTTTAGAGTTTAGCTACTTTTGGTGTATATTTATTGTATGAAAACGAGGAAAATTATTTTGTTTGATGGAATTTGCAATTTATGCAATCAATCGGTTCAGTTTGTGATCGAACATGACAAAAGAAATCAATTTCGTTTTGCTTCGTTACAATCAGATTTTGGACAAAATTTCTTGAAAGAAAATGATTTGGACACCGCTCAATTTGATTCGGTCGTTTTTATCGAAGATGATAAATTTTATACCAAATCTTCTGCTGCGCTAAAAATTGCTAAACATTTGGACGGAATAACTTCTTGCCTACATTTTTTTATGATTGTGCCAAAACCTTTGCGTGATATCGTGTATAGTTTTATTGCAAAAAATCGTTATCGTTGGTTTGGAAAACAAGAAAGTTGTTGGTTACCTACACCAGAATTGAAAACGAAGTTTTTGGATTAATTTCTATATTTCTCAATGGCAGC
This sequence comes from uncultured Empedobacter sp., assembly GCF_937930195.1. NCBI lineage: Bacteria > Pseudomonadati > Bacteroidota > Flavobacteriia > Flavobacteriales > Weeksellaceae > Empedobacter > uncultured Empedobacter sp. The sequence goes on along the minus strand of NZ_CALGVK010000124.1, from coordinate 53 downwards.
TTTTATTTTTTCACGACGATTAGATGGCGATGGATGCGTACTTTGAAATTCTG
>NZ_CALGVK010000123.1:0-2926 GCF_937930195.1 uncultured Empedobacter sp. | reverse complement strand
TGTTCACGATAAATTAATTGAAACGTGGAAAATGTTAAAACCTTATTTAAAAGGTCAAACTTTGCATTTTTCTTGCGTAAGAGAATCCTTAGAAGATTTAACAAACATCGAATATATAAGAGATTGCGCGATACAAGCCGGAATTAATACTAAATTAATTTATGTTGACGAAATCGGCTGGAATAATGTCAATTTTGTTGATTTAGAAGAAGAACCAATTACAGATATTTTCAAACTTTATCCTTGGGAATGGATGATGAACGAGCTGTTTGCGTATAACATCAAAAATGATGAAATAAATGCCAATTGGATAGAACCAGCTTGGAAAATGATTCTTTCGAACAAAGCTATTTTGCCTATTTTATGGGAATTATATCCCAATCATACGTTGTTGTTAGAAGCATATTTTGGCTCTCCAAAAGAAATGGAAGATTATGTCAAAAAGCCATTGCTATCGCGTGAAGGTGCAAACGTAGAAGTTGTAAAAAATGGTCATATTGCTGAACAAACTTCGGGCGAATATGGCGAAGAAGGTTTTGTCTACCAAGCTTTAACAGATTTGCATCACGAAGAAACAGGTTATACCATTATCGGAAGTTGGGTAATCGGACAAGAATCATGTGGAATTACAGTTCGAGAAAGTAATCAGTTTATTACAACTGACAAAAGTCGATTTGTGCCACATATCATTGAGTAGAGATATAAAAAAAACATACAAAAAGTCTAATTCCTTCAAGAATTAGACTTTTTAGTTTAAACAAAATCAAATAATTACCGCTAAAATTACAAATAATTTAAAAATTGATAGGTTTCATCATTTATTATTTATAAATTAAAAAAAGATTTAGCTAAAATTTTTTATAAATTAAACGTTTAAGGAATAAAACCTTAGATAATTTTTAGCAAATTAAAATTAGCAAATTAAAAACTAAAATGTAAAATTATGGATTTTTTAGATGATTTGTTTAATTCGTCAACTCTACCGCCAGAACGAGTTTCTCGTATGCTCGAAGAAGATCTGTTTTGGCAAATTATAGAAAATTCGTTGATCGATGCCAATAATCTGCAAGACCAAGAATTAGCTTTGATGCAAGAATTAGATGTTCTAACTGCCGAAGATATTATTGGTTTTCAACTTCGATTAGATTTTTTTGCTTACACATTGCATTTACCAGAGGTTTGGTGTGCGTCTTGTATTATGAATGACGGTACAAATCCTGAACATTTTTATTATTTCAAAAATTGGATTATTTCTCAAGGAAAAGAATTGTTTGAAAAAGCGATTTTAAATCCAGATTATTTGGCAGATTTTTTTGAAGAAGGTTTCAATGAAGATGATTTGTTCGAATTCGAAACTTTTCACTTAATTGCAAATAATGTTTTCTATTGTAAATTCGAAAATGATTTTATTGATTTTATTGATCAAGAATGTATGAAATTCTTTACTGAAGAATTTCCAAAACCAGACTTTGATTGGGATGACGAGAATTTAACCAATCTTCAAGTTATTTGCCCAAGATTATTCAAGGTTTTTATCGAAGATTATTCTCCTGATGACGACGAAACAGAGGATGATTTTGATGATGAAGATGAGTTTTTGTAAATTTTATGAAGTATTCTATTGAATTTTTGAAACAAGCTCACAAAGCGTCTATATTCAATAAATCAAAAATATTGAATACTAATAGTTGCGCATGTTTTTGTTGTAAAGAAATTTTATCTACTACTGAAATCAAAGAATTTATTGAAGAAATAGATGGAAAAGATGAAACTGCAATTTGTCCAAGTTGTGGAATTGATTCTATTATTGACGATATTTTTCCTATTAATGATCCAATTTTCTTAGAGGAAATGAGTAAATATTGGTTTGAATAAAAGTTATAAAAAAAAGGAACTCAAATTGAGTTCCTTTTATATTTAGAAAGAATTTTTCTTATCCTAAAACTTCAGCAACTTTAGCTCCGATATCAGCAGGAGAAGACACCACATGAATTCCACATTCTGTCATAATCGCCATTTTAGCTTGCGCTGTATCATCAGCTCCACCTACGATAGCTCCGGCATGTCCCATTGTACGCCCTTTTGGTGCAGTTTGTCCTGCAATAAATCCTACAACTGGTTTTGTACCATTCGCTTTAATCCAACGAGCAGCTTCAGCTTCTAATTGACCACCAATTTCACCAATCATTACGATACACTCCGTTTCTGGGTCATTCATAAATAATTCAACCGCTTCTTTAGTAGTTGTTCCAATAATTGGATCTCCGCCAATTCCGATTGCTGTAGAAATTCCGTAACCAGCTTTTACAACTTGGTCAGCAGCTTCGTACGTTAAAGTTCCTGATTTAGAAACGATACCAACTTTACCTGGTTTGAAAATAAATCCTGGCATAATACCAACTTTCGCTTCACCTGATGTAATAACACCTGGACAGTTCGGTCCAATTAATGTTACATCTCTTTGGTCAACGTACGCTTGTACTTTTACCATATCTTCTACAGGAATACCTTCTGTAATACAGATAATTACTTTGATACCTGCTTCTGCAGCTTCCATAACAGCATCAGCTGCGAATGCTGGTGGAACGAAAATAATAGAAACGTCAGCTCCAGCCTCAACAACAGCATCTTTCACTGTGTTAAAAATTGGTAAACCTAAATGTGTTTGTCCACCTTTACCTGGAGTTACGCCTCCTACTACGTTTGTTCCATATTCAATCATTTGCTCAGCATGAAAAGTTCCTTCTTTTCCTGTGAACCCTTGAACGATTATTTTTGAATCTTTGTTTACTAATACAGACATTGTGATTTTTAATTTACACAAATATAAAAGGAGTTTTGGATTTTAAAAAATATTCGATGTAAAAAATACACTATCTAATTATCGAAACAAGACAAAAATCTATAAGATATTTATCATAAAAAA
>NZ_CALGVK010000122.1:0-9378 GCF_937930195.1 uncultured Empedobacter sp. | reverse complement strand
AAAATAAGAATTCATATTCTTCAATTAATAAAAAAGGTATTCAGTACTTCACTGAATCCCTTTTTATTTTATTCCTCTATTTTCTGAATTTTAAAACCTGCATCGGTTACAGCTTCCACAATTTCTTCTTCGTCCTCAGTTGTATTTACAGTTAACACTTTTCTTTCATCAGTCGTATCAACTTTCCAGTTATTTTCTCCAACAGCTTCATCTAAAAAAGGTTTCACAGATTTGATACAACTATCACAATTTATATTTGTTTTGAATTTCATTTCGTTCATAATTTTACAATTTAAATTCAAATTTATAAAGATTTCATAAGATTAAAAAAACGTTCAAGTAATATTTGATTTGGATATTTAAATAAAAATCTATGAAACGTAATCTTGATGTTGTTGTAATTTCTGATGTACATTTAGGAACTTTTGGTTGTAAGGCTCAAGAATTATTAGCCTACCTTCAATCCATCAACCCAAAAAAAATAATTCTAAATGGTGATATCGTAGACATTTGGAATTTTAAGAAAAGTTATTTTCCTGAATCTCACCTTCAAATTATCAGTTACCTGATAAACCTCTCAGAGAGAGGAATTCCAATTGTTTACATTACAGGAAATCACGATGAATTGTTACGTAAATTTTCGACTATGCATTTTGGGAATATTCTGTTAACTGATAAATTTATATTGAAACAAGGTGATAAAGTAGCGTGGATTTTTCATGGAGATGTGTTTGATGCTTCGATTCAACATTCGAAATGGATTGCGAAATTAGGAGGTTGGGGATATGATAAATTGATACAATTCAATTATTTTATCAATAAATGTTTAGAGTTTTTTGGTCGTGAACGTTATTCTTTGTCACAAAAAATTAAAAATTCAGTTAAAAAAGCAGTTAAACATATCAATGATTTTGAACAAACAGCTGCTGAACTTGCCATAGAAAACGAATATGATTATGTGATTTGTGGACATATTCATCAACCACAAATGCGTCACGTTATAGTAGAAAAAGGTAGTTGTGTTTATATGAATTCGGGTGATTGGATCGAGAATTTATCGGCTTTAGAGTGTGTAGATGGAAACTGGTCTGTATTTTATTTTGAAGAACATCACGATATTTTGATGCAAAATTTAGAAGAAATCGAATTTAATTATTCATTAGATGAGTTGATTGTTTCTATTCTTAATAAGAAGTAAATGAGAATTTTATATGCTTTGCAAGGGACTGGAAATGGTCATTTTGCTCGTGCGCAAAAAATATTACCCATTCTCGAAGAATACGGAGATTTAGACGTTTTTGTGAGTGGTTCTAATTCTCAATTGCAACTCGAAAATTATCAATTTAAACATCATAAGGGGCTATCGTTGTTTTATAATCAAGTCGGTAAAGTTTCGTATAAAAAAATATTGAAAGAAAATAGCTTTAAATCATTTTGGAAAGAAGTGAATCATTTTCCAATAGAGCAATATGATTTGATTATTAACGATTTTGAGCCAATTACAGCTCATTCAGCTCGTAAGAAAAAGAAAATTAGTATAGGTTTAAGTCATCAAGCGTCATTATTATTTGATGAAACGCCTAAGGTGAAAAATAAAACAGGTGAAACAATTTTGAAATACTATGCACCAACCACTAAACAGTATGGTTTTCATTTCGAAGCATACAATGATTCTATTTTTTTGCCCATTATCCGAGATAAAATTCGAATGCTCAATCCAAAAGTAGAAGATTATTATTTGGTTTATTTACCAAGTTTTCATCCTTCAGAAATCATTGAAAAATTATCGTTTATTAAAGATTCTAAATGGAAAGTGTTTTCACCTTTTATTAGACAAATTTCTAAGCAATTTAATGTTGAAATTTATCCTATTGATGAACGACTTTTTACAAAAGCTCTCGAAAATTGTAAAGGTGTTTTATGTGGAGCAGGTTTCGAATTACCAGCCGAAAGTATTTATCTTAAAAAGAAGCTTTTTGTGATTCCGATCAAAGGTCAATACGAACAATTATGTAATTGCGAAGCTTTAAAAATGATTGGCGTTGATTATTCATATGATTTGAATGTCCAACAATTGCAATGTTGGGTGGATTCGAATAAAATTATTGAGAAAGATTTCCCAGATCAAACTGAAGAAATCATTCAGAAAGTAATTTTAGAAGCGTCTCATTAATTATTTTTCCAGAATGCTGGCGTAAATAAAATTAAGATTGTATAAAGCTCTAATCGTCCTAAAACCATTAGAAAACAACATAATAATTTTGCATTATCTGTTAAAGAATTCATTGAAGTTCCTGGTCCAAATTCGCCGATTCCAGGACCAACATTTCCTAAAGTGGATGCCGTTAATGTTAAAGAAGCTAAGATATCTTGGAAACTCATAGTTATACCATAATTCAAAAGCGCAAATAAAATAGAGCTGACAATCCATGTAAACATAAACATAACGAAGAATGCCATGACGTGGAAAACGATGGATTGATTCAGTGATCGATTGTTGTAACGAACAGGAATAATTGCGTTTGGATGTAAAATACGTTTGAATTCTATCCAACTATTTTTTAATAAAATAACGTGTCGAATAACTGTGATTCCACCTGAAGTAGAACCTGCTGAACCGCCAATAAAGAATAAAGAGAAAAAGATTAACGTGGTTACGGTTAACCAACTGGTATAATCTTCCATAGCTAAAGCAGTTGTGGAAGCGATAGAAACGACGTGGAATAAGGAACTTCTAAATGAGTGTTCTAAGTTGGACCAAGAATAGGTTTCGATGGAATAATTGGGATAAATATTAAAAAATAATACAACGAAAACTATAAATGTTACGACTGCAAGTAAGCCAACCCACCAGCGAAACTCTTCGTTACTCCATACTTTTTTAAATTGTCCTTTGATTAATAAATAGATTAATGCAAAATTAGTTCCGCCCAAAAACATCATGACAATTAGAACATATTGTATAAAAACATTGTCATTCCAATACATTAATCCCTCATTTTTGGTCGAAAAACCCGCTGTTGCAATCACACTCATCGAATGGTTTGCAGCGTCAAATAAATTCATTCCTCCAAAATAAAGCAACAAGGCAAAAAAAGCAGTTAAACCTAAGTATACTAACCATAGGTTTTTAGCAGTTTCAGTAATTCGTGGATGGATTTTATCGGTATAAATTCCGGGTGCTTCTGCCATAAAGAGCTGTCGACCGCCAATTCCAAGAAATGGTAAAATTGCAATTGTCAAAACGATGATTCCCATTCCGCCAATCCAATTGGTTGTACTTCGCCAAAATAAAATGCTTTTAGGCAGATTTTCTACATCATCGTAAATCGAAGTTCCGGTAGCAGTGTAACCTGAAACGGTTTCGTAAATGATGTTGACAAAACTAAAATTTTCGTTGATAATATGATCGTTTGGCAATAATATCAAAGAGGTGACATAAGGTAAACAGCCAGAAAGAATCAAGAAAAGCCATCCCACGCAAACCACAATATAGCCTTCGCGTTTATTGATGTGTTTTCTTCTGTCTCGTGTAAAATACATCATTGCAGTACCTCCTAATCCCACTAAACTTCCCGATAGTAAAAAAGGGTAGATTAAATTGTCATTAAAATAAACACTTACACATGTTGAAATAAACATGAAAAGTGCATTTAATAATAATAAAACACCCGAAAGATTCAGGATTACTTTGATGTTAAGCGATTTCATTATTTAAAATATTTGGTCACTTTTGGAATAAAATTCGCTTGGCTAAAAACAACCACATGATCTTTAGGTTCGATAATGAAATCTTTAGTTGGAATAGACCCTTCATTTCCACGAACAATTCCTGCAATAATAGCACCTTCTTTAAAAGGGAAATCAGAAACGGATTTATTTGCAATTTCAGAATTTTCATGAATTCTAAACTCTAACACTTCCGCATCTAAATCCGAAATACCTGTTACATCCATCACAGATCCTTGTCGAATATAACGGAAAATGCTATCAGCTGTTAAAAGTTTTTTATTGATAAAAGCATTGATTCCAACTTCTTGACTAAGATGAATATAGTCGATATTTTCGACTAAAGCAATTGTTTTTTTAACACCTTTAGATTTTGCTAATAAACACGACATAATATTGGTTTCAGAACTTCCAGTAACGGCAATAAATGCATCAGAATCTGAAATTCCTTCTTCTAATAACAATTCTCCGTCTCGACCATCACCATTTATAATTAATATATTATTTAAATCATCGGCTAAATCAAATGCTTTGTTTCGGTTGATTTCCAATAATTTAACATTGTGTTTATTATCTTTTAAAAGTTTAGAAACTTTAACTCCAATACTTCCACCTCCCAGTACAATTACATTTTTGTAATATTCTTGTTTTTTGCCAAGAATTTTATAAGTTTCTAAAATACCTGCTTTTTTGACTATAAAATAGACGTGATCATCAATGTAAAATTCAGTTTCAGCTTCTGGAATAATGGTTTTGTATTCGCCACGTTCGTTGCTTCGAATAATAGCAATTGGCATCAAAAGATTGTCTTCACCACCTTTTGTTGTCAAATACATGTCTTTGTATTTTTTGTCCAAAATTTTACAATCCGCATCCAAAACGGTTCCAACCATAAATAATTGACCATTTGCAAATGGATGCATGGCATTAAAAGCAGATTGTTGAACAAGGGAATAAATCTCGTCAGCAGCCAATTTTTCGGGGCTAATAAGCGCATCAATTCCCATACCTTGCACCCAAAATTGATTTTCTTTGTACAAAAATTCGGGATTCGAAATTCGAGCTAAAGTGCGTTTTGCACCTAAATCTTTTGCGATTGAAGCACTTGTAAGATTTGTATTTTGGAGATGAGTAACTGATATAAAAATATCTATTTCATCAATTCCAACTTCTCGTAAAGCTTTGAAAGAAGTGATATCGCCTCGATAAGCCATTACATCCAAACTGTTTTCTATCATCAACAATTTGTCTTTGTCCATGTCCATGATGACGATGTCATTCATTTCGTTGGAAAGTAATTTTGCTAAGTGAAAACCAACTTCTCCAGCACCTCCGATTAATATTTTCATGAAAGAAATTTAGGATATAATTATTTAGACGTTTCTTTTTGTCCCATTAACATAAGGAACGATTTTAAGAATTCGTCAATTTCTCCATTCATTACAGCATCCACGTTACCTGTTTCTGTTCCTGTTCTGACGTCTTTTACTAATTTATATGGATGCATCACATAGTTGCGAATCTGAGAACCCCATTCGATTTTCATTTTATTTGCCTCAATTTCGTTGCGAGCAGCCATTTTTTTGTCTAATTCTATTTTGTATAATTCAGATTTTAACATTTCCATCGCACGTTCACGGTTTGCTAATTGTGAACGCTCAACTTGGCAAACAACTACAATTCCTGTAGGTTTGTGGGTTAATTGAACTTTAGTTTCTACTTTATTTACATTTTGACCTCCAGCTCCACCAGAACGAGATGTTTGTAACTCGATATCAGCTGGACTGATTTCAATTTCGATAGAATCATCTACAATCGGTGAAACATAAACCGAAACGAAACTTGTGTGGCGTTTAGCATTACTATCAAAAGGTGAAATACGTACCAATCGATGTACACCATTTTCTCCTTTTAGATAACCAAATGCAAACTCACCATCAACTTCTAATGTCACTGTTTTTACACCTGCAACATCACCTGATTGGAAGTTTAATTCTTTTACTTTGTACCCATGTTTTTCGGCCCACATCAAATACATACGCATTAACATTGATGCCCAATCGCATGATTCAGTACCACCAGCTCCAGCAGTGATTTGTAAGATAGCTCCAAGATTATCTCCTTCTTCTGAAAGCATATTCTTGAATTCGATATCTTCTAAAAGTTTTGTGACAACATTATATTGTTCCGTCACTTCTTCATCTGTCACTTCACCTTCGCGGTTAAATTCTACTAAAACTTCTACATCGTTTACCGCATTTGCAATGGTTTGGTATTCTTCAATCCATTTCTTTTTTCCACGCAAAATTTTCATAAAAGCTTCCGCTTCTTTGGGATTATTCCAAAATTCAGGTGAAGCGGCATGTTCTTCTTCGTTCTGAACTTCGATTTCTTTTTGCTCGATTTCCAAATATTCGTGCAAATCCTGCGTACGTTTTTGGATGTCTTTTAGTAATTCGTTGTTAAACATAATTGCAAATGTATAAAAATAGGAGATTTTATAGGTACGAGTTTAAGCATTAATCACTTTATCATCTTTTCCATTCCACGAAAGGATTTTATAAGTAAAGCCTTGTTCTGTTTTAATTTCTTGATCTTTTAGAATTAAGAATGTATCGTCCCAATCGTTATCTTCGTAACTGATTACCCAAAATAATACGTTAAATAATAATCCTTCAATAATATACAAAAGTTCTTCAACAGAGTCCACTTCGTATGTTGTAAAAGGAAAAGTAGATCTAATCCAAATTTTATCATCTTCTGAAGTCTGAATATATAAATCTCCAAAGGATGATTTATATTCATTTTCGATATGAAACTCTAATAACTCAGTATCTTTTTTATGAAGTCCTGCCAAATCAGGCATGGTTTCTATAATTTGATTGTATATAGTGGTTGAAAAATCGTTCATCTTTCTAAAATTAGGCTACAAAAATAAACGATATTATCTAATTCTGACACGATATTTACTTTCAATAAATCGGAAAAAGTTAAATAACTTATATTCAAACTCTAATCCATAATCAATTGTAGGATCTAAATCTATACTAACCGCGTACAAATCAGGGTTATAAACAAAAGGTTGCATGTGACGTTGATTCCAAATCATTACATATTGACGATTTTTTTGTTCGTAATATGATTTTGAATAATATTCTTTAGGCAAAGCAACTGTTTTAAGGTAAATGTCGTATTGAGGATCAAAAACTACAATATCATAATCTCCATCTTCATTAGGTTCAAATTTTAGAGAATTTTCATCATTGTTTGCAACAGAATTTTGGGATGTTTGATTGGTAGTGCAGGCAAAAAATAGGAGAGGAAGACATATTAATAAAAATAGCTTTTTCATAATTTTTAATTTGATTAAATTTACTAAAAAATAACGAGAATGTATACGATTTTACATAATTCACGCTGTGGAAAAAGTAGAGAAGCGATGAAAGTTTTGGAAGAATCTGGAAAAGATTTTGAAGTGAGAGAGTACTTAAAAGAAGCTCTAACAAAAGAAGAATTAAAAGATATTTTGACGAAGTTAGGTTTGAAACCAATAGACATTGTAAGAACAAATGAAGAGGAATGGAAACTTAATTTTAAAGGCAAAGAATTGTCTGAAGATGAGGTTTTGAACGCAATGATAGAATTTCCAAAGTTAATTCAAAGACCGATTGTAATTGATGAAAAAAGTGGAGTAGTTGGACGACCAAAAGAATTAGTAGAGGATTTTATAAAGTAAATTTGGTTTGATAATTGTTTAGTTTTTATAAAATTAAACAATTAACGATGAATGTTTTAAATAAATTTATAAAAAACCGAAGAGAGAAAAATACCAAAATAGGATTATTAGCAACAGCGGCTACAACTGGTGTTACTGTAGCAAAATTTTTTGGTAAACGGTCGGTATATGGAATAGTTGGTGGAATTGCTGTTACATTAGCTGCCGAATATATTCGCAAGAGATATGAGAAAAAGTTGAACGCTAATCAATAATTTAATTCCTTGGCTGAATAATTAAAAAAATGTATTCATAGCTATTAATTTATTTAATCGGATTATTAAAGTTGATTATGTGTTAACTTATAAAAAAGTGAATAAAATGAAAAAAGGACGTAGTTGCGGTACGTCCTTTTTATTGAAAAGTATGTATTAGAATTGTGCGGTTTCCGTACTTTCGGCCATAGCCGTAGTAGACGAAATACCTTGTTGCACGGTATTTTGTACGTAATCGAAATATTGAGTTCCAACAAAAGATTGATGTTTTACGGCTGCAAAACCTTCTTCTTGTAACGCAAATTCTCGTTCTTGTAATTGCGAGTATCCAGCCATTCCTTTTGCTTTATAAGCTCTTGAAAGTTCGAACATTGATGTGTTCATGGCATGGAATCCTGCTAATGTGATGAATTGGAATTTATATCCCATTTCAGCTAAATCTTCACGGAACGTCTCCATTTGAGCTTCTGTCAAATGTTTAGCCCAGTTGAATGATGGCGAACAGTTGTAAGCTAATAATTGATTAGGATATTTTTCTCGAATTGCTTGAGCAAATTCTCTTGCCATTCCCAAATCTGGATTTGATGTTTCCATCCAAATCAAATCAGCGTATGCTGCATAACTTAATCCGCGATCAATTCCTTGTTCTAAACCATTTTTTACTTTATAAAATCCTTCAGAAGTTCGACTTCCTGTAAGTATAAAACGTTGATCTCTTTCGTCAATGTCAGATGTAATTAAATTAGCTGCTTCCGCATCTGTTCTTGCAACTAATAAAGTTGGCGTTCCGCAAACATCAGCTGCTAAACGTGCAGCAACTAATTTGTTAATTGCTTCTTGGGTAGGAACTAAAACTTTTCCGCCCAAATGCCCACATTTCTTTGCAGAAGACAATTGATCTTCAAAATGTACGCCTGCTGCTCCAGCTTCAATCATTTGCTTCATTAATTCGTAAGCATTTAAATTTCCACCAAAACCAGCTTCTGCATCTGCAACAATTGGAACCATATAATCAATGTTTCCTTGTTCGGTTACGGACTGAATTTCATCGCGACGACGTAAAGCATTGTTGATACGTTTTACAACCATCGGTACAGAATTAGCTGGATAAAGCGATTGATCTGGATACATTTCAGCAGAAAGATTTGCATCTGCTGCTACTTGCCATCCTGATAGATAAATTGCATCTAAGCCAGCTTGAACTTCCTGTATTGCCTGATTACCGTTCAAAGCGCCAAGTCCAGCCATAAACGGTTTAGTGTTTAAACCTTCCCATAGCTTTTTAGCTCCCATAGTTGCTAAAGTGTAATCGATGTCCAAAGAACCTCTCAGGCGAATAACATCTTCTGCCGTATAAGGACGAGTAACGTCTTTCCAACGTGGATTGGTAGCCCAATCTTGCTGAATTTTCTGAATTCTTTCTTGATTGCTCATAATTGTGTTTTTGTGTTTTGTTTGTGTGTGTATGTGTGTTGTGTGTTTCTTGGGTTATAGTGTGCTTTTAGATATACTTATAGGCTTCTAATGTTAAAAAGTCTGTAAACTTGTGAGATAAAACTAATTCGTCAAAAATCTGAATTGCTAATTCATATTGTCCGTTTGTGTAGTTTGCTTGTCCAACTAATTCGGTTATTTTTTGAACCTCTTCGGCTCTTAATT
>NZ_CALGVK010000121.1:0-3602 GCF_937930195.1 uncultured Empedobacter sp. | reverse complement strand
AGATTTTAAAGGAGCTGTCAGTTTTTCATCAGGAAGTTTTGAAACCTTGCGTACAACCTTGGATATTGGTGGACCATTGAGTAATAATTTATTCTATCGATTGAATGCAGGTTATCAAACAAGTAAAACATTCAGAAAAAATAACAATCAAAAAATAGTTTCAGTAGCACCATCTTTTACGTTCAAACCAAGAAAAGGAACACAAATCGATGTGGATTTAACGTACGATAATTTTGATGGCTATTTGGATCGTGGAATGGGTGTGAAACAAACAGATTTATATGCAATCAATCGTTCTTTTACATTGTCGCAACCATCGGATTTTTTTAAAACAGAAACATTTTCGTTTCGTACAAAATTGACACAAAATATTTTAGATAATTTATCATTAACGCTTAATTATTCAAAATCAATTTATAAAGAAAAATTAAACGAGCACAGAACGTTGAATAGCTTTGCAGATGCGCCTTACAACACAATTGTAAACATGCGTTTTTTGTCTCGAGAAGCGACTGATTATACAGATAATGCTGTTGCTTTTTTGAATTATAAATTGCAAAAAGGACAAGTAAAACAAAATATAATTTTTGGTGTTGATTATGCGCAATATAAGCCAGATGCGGACAATCAGCAGAAAGAGGCGAGAAGCAAAGAGGTAAATGGAGAAATTGTTCCGTTGACATTTGATTTGAATCATCCAATTTACGAATCGAAAGATTTATCTTCTTACAAATGGTTAAAACAAGCGTCTTTTCCATTTTTGAGTTCTTACAAAACAACAGGCGTTTATGTACAAGATCAGGTAAAGTTTAATCGATTAGAAATGTTATTTGGTTTGCGTTACGAGCATTATACATCAGAAAGCGCAGATCCAAAAACGCCTTATTCAGCAACTCAAGATACATGGTTGCCTCGTGTGGGTTTGACATATAAAGTAACGCCAACAATAAATTATTTCGCTAATTATTCGCAAGGTTATGTGCCAATTGCGGCTGATTATGTAGCGAATTACAAAAATTATGGTGCTGATAAGCCATTTAAATCAGAAAGAAGTTTCCAAGTAGAAACAGGATTGAAAACAGAATTTTTCAAGAAAAAATTACAAATAGATTTAGCACTTTATCAAATTCAACGCAATGATATGATGATGCCAACAGGACAATTGAGCGATGCTGGTTTCCCTGTTTATCGTCAATCGGGTAAAGTTTCTTCGAAAGGTTTGGAATTGGATTTACGAGGACAATTGCACCGTAATTTACAAATGAGTTTCAATTATACTTATACAGATACAGAGGTTAAAGCTTCTTCTGTTGCTTCGGAAGTTGGAATGCCTTTGGCGAACGCACCGAAAAATATGGCGAATGTATGGCTGAAATATTCGGTTTTACATGATACGTTCAAAGGTTTAGGATTTGGTCTTGGGGCTTCTTATGTAAGTGATCGACGTATGGAAAATTCTGTTGGGAAAGATGCACAAGGTAATGCTGAGTGGGGATTTTTGCCAGATTACACAGTGGTAAATGCTGCAATTTATTATGATTTGAACCCATTAAAAATTTCAGTTCAGTTCAATAATATTTTCGATAAATATTATTTCCAAGGAGGAATTGATTACACTCGAGTTTTCCCTGGATCTCCAAGTAATATGATGGCTACGTTAAGTTATTCATTCTAAAAAAAATAAAACAAACAAAACATAAAAATGATTTCAATTACACGCAAAATAAGCATTGTTACTGCCTTTTTATTCACGCTTACAACAAGTTTTGGACAACTAAGTCCTCCAGGTTTAGGGAAAGCTAAAACCGCTTATTGGGCTGCTTTTGGTGTGCAACATAAGTTAGATTCTATTGGAAATAAATATGCAGTTGCTTATGTTGGAATGGGACGAAAAAGTTCGCCAGATAATTATAATCCAGTTGATAAACCTGCAATTTTAGTCTTGAATTATGAGATTTATAATAAATTCAAACCAAATCAACAATATAGTTATGCGATAAGCTATCGTCGTCAAAATGAATTTGACTCCGAAGCGCCTTTTCACAAAGAAGGAATAGAGCAGGAGTTTAGAGTTTATGGGCGTTATGCGTATACTGCGAATTTAGGAAAGTTGAAATGGAAGAATACAATTAGACAAGAATTCAGAAAGTTTTTTGATGCTGATTTTAATGAAGTTGACGAAAATTTTCAGTTAAGAACACGTGTAAAATCGCAATTAACGTATCCAATTTCTGATAAGAATAAGCAATCTTTAGCGCTTAGTGCCGAAGGTTTGTTTGCGACGAGTTATATGAACGATGTGGAAAAACATTGGACAAAATATGCGTACAAAGAAACGCGTTTGGGACTTTATTATATGTTCCAAATTCCGAATTCTCCGTTGACGATGGATATTGGTTATGTTAACAACTTGATTAGGAATTATTCAGAAGCTAAATCGGGTGTGCATTATGTTGCAGTTGATTTGGTTTGGAAGCTTCCGTAGAAATTAAATAAGTGATTTCGGGTGGTAATGATTTATTTTAATAAATAATTAAAATATTGAAATTAAATATATTAATCATTTTAAAGTAAGATTAAATTTTATTCATCAAAGGTTTTAGAATAGTCAAAAAGAATAAAATTGTCACGTTTTTGAATATTTATCTGATTTTTTAAATAAGAAACGAACAAAGTAAAACGTCTAATTTTACATCATTAATGAAAAAGGTTTTCTCTATAGTATTTTTAATGTTATTTATTACGTTTGTAATAAGTATCTCGAAGTTTTCTCAAACGAGAAGTCTTGTCGAGTCGCATAGAGAACACACAGAACAAATAGATTGTGGAACAAAATTATCTACTCAATTTAATAATTTCAATCTATTATCAGTTGATGAAAATAAATCAGAATCAGAAATTTTTACATTCGATTGTGATTTGTTTGTTCGCTTTTTGGCTATTTATTTTCATCAAACCTTTTATCAAAAAATATCGGAAACAGTTGAAGTTAAGACTTTAAAAAGTTTACCGAAATACATCTTATTTCATTCGCTACAAATTGATTACAAATAATTAATTTTTATTAATCTACAATAGATTTCATTGTTTTTAACAAAGCAATGAAGGATTCTTATTGTCAAAATTCAACATATTCATACACAAATTGTTTACATCAATGTGTAGAATAAATATCTAATTTTTTAAAAAATAAAAAAATGCATTTAACACCACGCGAATTAGAAAAGCTAATGTTACATACTGCTGGAGAGCTTGCGTTGAAACGTAAAGCAAGAGGCGTAAAATTAAATTATCCAGAATCTATTGCGCTTATCAGCCACTTTATTTTGGAAGGTGCAAGAGATGGGAAACGAGTTGCAGAATTGATGCAAGAAGGTGCAAACATCTTAACAACTGACGATGTAATGCCAGGAGTTGCGGAAATGATACACGATGTACAAGTGGAGGCGACTTTTCCTGACGGAACAAAGTTGGTAACGGTTCATAATCCTATTCGTTAATTCTAAAAAAATAAAAGAAAATGATACCAGGAGAAATTTTTGTAAAAGAAGGAACAATTGTTTGTAACGAAGGTAGAGATACGGTAAAAATTAATGTGATTA